>JBFIIJ010000025.1:0-14505 GCA_041601315.1 Gammaproteobacteria bacterium | reverse complement strand
TGATTTAATATTAATTACGGACTGTCCAATCATCGCGCAGCCCGCCATACCGCCTAATAAACCGGCGCCAATATTAGCAATGCCCTGCCCTTTGCATTCACGATTTTTATCACTGCTTGTATCGGTTAAATCATCGACAATAGTTGCCGTCATCAACGATTCAAGCAAACCCACAACGGCCAACGGTACAGCATAAGGAAAAATAATCTTTAGCGTTTCAAACGTCAGTGGCACATCAGGCCAAAGAAAAACAGGCAAGGTATCAGGTAGTTCACCCATATCACCAACCGTACGAATATCGATTTTTAAAGAAATCGCGATCGCTGATAACACAACAATACAAACCAGTGGAGACGGAATCGATTTTCCAATTACAGGAAGATACGGAAATAAATAAATAATACCTAAACCCGCAGCAGTCATTGCATAAACATGCCATGTGACATTAGTTAACTCAGGTAATTGCGCCATAAAGATTAAGATAGCCAGAGCATTAACAAACCCGGTGACCACTGAACGCGAAACAAAACGCATTAAACTGCCCAGCTTAAGATAGCCAGCAATAATTTGTAACACACCCGTTAATAAGGTCGTGATTAATAAATACTGTAAGCCATGATCTTTAACTAATGTCACCATTAACAAGGCCATTGCACCAGTAGCAGCACTGATCATACCGGGGCGGCCGCCAATGATTGCCGTAATCACCGCAATACAAAAAGATGCATAAAGACCAATTTTAGGATCGACACCGGCAATAATAGAAAAAGCGATTGCTTCCGGAATCAAGGCAAGCGCAACAACAAGACCCGCCAGAATATCGCCGCGAATATTTCCCAGCCAATCTTGTTTTTTTGAAAGTAAAAGCATGTATGTGTGTTCTCCGTGGCCGGCCATTATAGTGACTGATTCAATTCTGGATAGGAATAAATACGTTTCTAGGACAATTATCGGCCTATATCATGGAAACATTACCTGCTTTCAACACATCAGCTCGTGTTATGCTTACTAACTCAACAGGATATGACACTGACACAGGTTTATTTTGAAAAAAATTGCACTCTTTGTAGATGTACAAAACATCTATTACACCACTCGCGATGCTTATTCTCGTCAGTTTAATTACAAAAAACTCTGGGAAAGAATTAGTTCTGAAGGCGAAATCGTTTGTGCCAATGCTTATGCAACACATCGTGGAGATGACAAACAAATAAAGTTTCAGGATGCCTTAAAACATATTGGTTTTACGGTAAAACTAAAACCGTTTATTCAACGAAGCGATGGTTCTGCTAAAGGTGATTGGGACGTTGGTATAACAATCGATATTATGGATGCAGCAAAAGAAGTCGATACGGTTATCTTGCTATCAGGTGATGGCGACTTTGGCTTATTATTAGAAAAAATTAAAAATGATTATAGTGTTACCACTGAAGTCTATGGTGTGCCCACTCTAACAGCAAAGAATCTAATTGAGTCCGCAAACAAATTTCATCAGATTGATGAAGACTTATTACTATAGAAATATAAGGCCAACATGAACACAACAGATTTTTCATCGCTTGCTTTGCCCACCGAAGTGTTAGCCAATATTGCATCTTTAGATTTCAAGGAAATGACGCCAATACAGGCACAAAGTCTGCCCGCTATTCTTGAAGGTAAAGATTTACTTGCGCAAGCAAAAACCGGTAGCGGTAAAACGGCCGCATTTGCCATTGGTTTACTCAATAAACTTGAGACAACAAATTATCAAGTACAGGCTTTAGTACTCTGTCCGACGCGTGAACTGGCCGATCAAGTCAGTGCCGAAATACGTCGCTTTGCTCGCGCTATTCCGAATACCAAACTGGTTACCTTATGCGGTGGCAAATCAATGATGCCGCAACTGGCAGCGCTGGAACATCCGCCACATATTGTTGTCGGTACGCCTGGGCGCATACTTAAACATCTGGATAAAGAAACATTAAAACTGGATGGATTAAAAACACTGGTACTGGATGAAGCAGATCGCATGTTGGACATGGGCTTTTCTGAAGAAATCATGCGAGTTATTGATAAGACACCTAAACAAAAACAGACATTATTATTTTCTGCAACTTATCCAAACGAAATTAAAAAGATCAGTAATAAAATTCAAACTGATCCGGTTGATGTGCGCGTCGAATCCGTACATGACGATAAAGAAATTAAACAAATATTTTATGAAGTAGAAGCTAATGAAAGAACAAATGCATTAATTGCCTTGCTTCAACATTACAAACCTGATTCAAGCATTATCTTTTGTAATACAAAAATACAATGTCAGGAACTTGTCGACACATTATGGAAAAATGGTTTCCATACCTTGTCTTTGCATGGCGACCTTGAACAAAGAGATCGTGATCAAGTCATCGTACAGTTTGCAAACAAAAGCAGTTCTATCTTAATTGCTACTGATGTTGCCGCACGTGGTCTTGATATAAAGGATCTGGGCGCCGTTATTAACTTTGAGTTATCACACGATCCGGAAGTACACATACATCGTATCGGCCGAACAGGTCGCGCAGGTAGCCATGGTTTAGCTTTAAGTTTATTCCTGGCATCAGAAAAATTCAGAGTAGAAGCAATTGAAGCTTTTAAGAAGAGTCCTGTACGCATTGATAAAACATCAACACTTAAAACTCATGATTATTCAAAAATAATTCCACCAATGGTAACGCTTGGTATTAATGGCGGTCGCAAAGACAAAGTACGCGCGGGAGATATTTTAGGCGCGTTAACCGGCAACACCTCTCTTCAAGGAAATCAAATTGGCAAAATCGATATCTTTGATAAGTATGCTTATGTCGCAGTAGAACAAGCCATTGCAAACCAGGCGTTGGAAATATTATCTGAAGGGAAAATAAAAGGACGTAAATTTAAAGTACGCCGATTACGTTAAAGTGAACTTAATCTACAAACCGTATGATCTTTACCGGTTATTTCAAACGTTCTTTTTTCAGCTTGCCGACCTTCGCCGGTATAGATATCAATATGCGTATTTTTAATCGCGCTACCGACATCGTCGGATACATATAACTGATGTTTTAAGTTATTTGGCAAACTCGGTATTTTTATACTCGAGCCAGTTGGAATAATATTTTTATCCGTCGCAATCGAACCTGTATTCAAAGGTTTACCTAGAGAATTAAGTGGGTATTTACTTTTGTGCCACTTATTTGAAAAACGACCAAGATACCAACCGTCTTTTGTCTTACCCCAACCTTCAATTTTTACTGTTTTAAGAAAAGCGGCTGAATGGATACTGTTTCCCAAGCCCTCAATATTAATTTGAATTTGATTAGTTTGCGGGTAGTCCAGTTCAATCGGCGTGAAATAACCGGTTACCTTCCATTCCGAGCTGCAAGCGCCTTCGTGAGTAGCAAAAGCAAAACGAGTAAAGAGCATTGATATAACGATGATTAAACCCACGGCTAAAAGCCGCTCTCTCCTCCCTAAATACAACGATAATCCCCCTTAAAAGCCTGATTCAACGGTGAGTTTTATTTAGGGTCTATCATACGTTTTTACGGCAAAAACATCTATATATTGTGTTTTTGGCTTAAATTTACACAATATATAGGTATTTACTGAAATTTAGGCAATATCGGCACAATTTCACAATAGTTTCACTCGACGAAATAGCCTCTAACCCTTATAGTACGCGACCTTTTAATCCCCATTAAAACAGTCAGGAAAAACCATGCTTTCTACAGCAAACGTCACAATGCAATTCGGTGCTAAGCCATTATTTGAAAATATCTCAGTCAAATTTGGCGATGGAAATCGCTACGGTCTGATTGGCGCGAATGGTTGTGGTAAATCGACCTTCATGAAAATCCTCGATGGTAGTCTTGAACCAACGACCGGTAATGTCTCAATCGATCCAAATGAACGTGTCGGTAAATTGCATCAGGATCAATTTGCTTTCGAAAAATATACTGTGCTCGATACCGTTATTATGGGTCACAAAGAATTATGGGAAATTAAACAAGAACGAGATCGCATCTATTCATTACCGGAAATGTCCGAAGAAGACGGCATGAAGGTCGCTCATTTAGAAAGCGAGTTTGGCGAGATGGATGGTTACAGTGCCGAAAGCCGCGCAGGTGAATTATTATTAAGTGCGGGTATTGAAGAAGAATTACATACAGGCCCAATGAGCGAAGTCGCACCCGGTTGGAAACTTCGTGTGTTATTAGCACAAGCCTTGTTCGCAGAACCTGACATTCTGTTATTAGACGAACCAACCAACAACCTCGATATCAACACCATTCGCTGGCTGGAAGATGTCCTAAAAAATCGCAAAAGCACCATGGTAATTATTTCCCATGATCGACATTTCCTCAGCGAAGTATGTACACACATTGCGGATATAGATTATGGCGAATTGCGAGTCTATCCGGGTAACTACGATGATTTCATGCTGGCATCAACAGCAGCACGCGAACGCATGCAATCAGAAAACGCAAAGAAGTCAGCACAGATTGCAGAATTAAAACATTTTGTCAGTCGTTTCTCTGCGAACGCATCAAAAGCAAAACAAGCAACTTCACGCGCAAGACAAATTGAAAAAATAAAACTGGAAGACATCAAAGCATCAAGTCGCGTTAGTCCTTTCATTCGTTTTAATCAGGTTAAAAAACTACATCGTCTTGCTTTAACTCTGGAAAATTTATCTCATGGCTTTGATGGTGAAACCTTATTTGATAATGGCAGTATCCTTCTGGAAGCAGGTGCGCGTTTAGCCATCATTGGTGAAAACGGTGTCGGTAAAACTACTTTTCTTCGCTGTCTTGTTAATGATCTTAAAGCTAACAACGGCACGATACAGTGGGCCGAGAATGCAACACTGGGTTACTGCCCTCAAGACAGCACTGCCGATTTCGATAATGAATTAAAGTTATATGATTGGATGAGCCGATGGCGTAAACCAAAACATGATGACCAGGCCGTTCGCGCTACATTAGGACAACTCTTATTTTCAACAGAAGACTTTGAGAAAAAAGTGAAAGTTTGTTCTGGTGGTGAAAAAAACAGACTCTTGTTTGGAAAGTTAATGCTACAAGAAACTAACGTCATGATCATGGACGAACCAACCAACCATTTAGACATGGAAGCAATCGAGTCTTTAAACCTGGCATTGGAACATTATGAAGGCACTTTGATCTTTGTCAGTCATGACCGTGAATTTGTTTCATCATTAGCCACGCGTGTGATTGAAATCAAGAACCATAAAGTCATCGACTTTCAGGGCACTTACGATGAATACCTCGCTAGCCAAATGGAAGCTGAAAAAAAATCAGCTAACGCTAAATAAAAAATCATTTAACACCCGCAATTTCACACAATTCACGACTTGAATATTTGTAGCTTATTGGCTACACTTATTCAATGTACAGTATAAGGAAATACGAGTGCACTGATGGACGGATCCCTATTGATGATTGGATTCGTGATATCAAGAGCCCTGTTTATAAAGCGAGATTACTTAAACGATTGGATAAAGTTCAACTGGGTAATCTAGGTGATTGGGCAAATGTCGGCGATGGTGTATTTGAACTTAGAGAACATTTTGGAAAAGGCTATCGTATTTATTACGGTATAGAAAAACAAACAGTGATACTGCTTCTATGTGCGGGCGATAAATTTTCGCAAACGAAAGATATAAAACTGGCAAAGCAGTATTGGCAAGATTTCAAGAAAGGGCTTTAAAGATGGCTAGTAAAGAATATAAAACAAGTGATTATTTAAAAACACCGGAAGATATTGCCGTGTATCTGAACGAGATATTGGATGATGACGATCCAAAATTATTAATGCTTGCGCTCAGAAATGTAGCCGATGCACAGGGTGGAATAGCCAGCATTGCTGAACAAACGGGATTAAACAGAGAAAGTCTTTATAAAACTTTATCCGGTAAACGTAATCCGAGAATAGAAACGATTAATTCTATTCTTCATAGTTTTGGTTTACGTTTATCCGTAACCGCTGAAACGCAATCAAACTAAACTCCTATTAATTATTTCTGTTAAGGTAGTCAAATGAAACTACTTATTCGTAATCTTCCTCGCAGTTCTACTGAAGCTGAAATTCGTGCGTTATTTGAAGCATACGGTACGGTGCAATCTTGTACGCTGGTTATGGATAAGCAGTCAGGTGAATCCAAAGGGTTTGGTTTTATTGAAATGCCGAAAGCAGGTGAAGCTAAAGCTGCGATAAAAAATCTGAATGGCAAAGAAATAGCCGAAAATAAAATCCGCGTTAAAAAAGCTGAATCTAAACCTGAGTCAGAAAAAGAAGAGTCTAACGTCAAAACCGAAGCCCAAAAGAAGGAACCGGTAAAGTCGAAAGAAAAAACTAAAAGCAGTTTTCAGGGATGGAAAAGTAAAGGAGGCTAAGCAGCGTGGCGCAGAAACAAGTTAACGACACTCGCAAACAAGATCCTCTACATGGCATCACACTAAAGATGATTGTCACTCAACTAGTCGAAAAATACGGATGGGAAGAATTAGGTCGCCGCATCGATATCAAATGTTTTACCAATGATCCCAGCATTAACTCCAGCCTTAAGTTCTTACGCAAAACGGAATGGGCGAGAAAGAAAGTAGAAGCGCTTTATTTAGATAGCATCTCTCAACAACAATAATATTTAGGAATATCCAGATGGAGATTATATTCGAAGAACTGGATTTTCAGTCAACCCCGCTCGGCGATATTAGCCTTAGAAAACGCACCGAACCCAGACTTAACGGCAAATTACTTTACGAAGTAAAGTTAAACGATGAATTTTTAATGTCGAGTTTGTTTACCGAATCTGAAATACAACTTTCGAAACTTGGCCTCGCTGCACTAAAGCAAACTCAATATAAAACTGATCTGGATATTATCGTTGGAGGTTTGGGACTCGGTTATACCGCTGTTGCTGCTTTAGAAGATGAAGCTATTCGTTCACTTAAAGTGATTGAAGTAATGCAACCCGTTATCGACTGGCACCAACGCGGCCTGGTTCCGCTAGGAACAGAACTGACGGCTGATGCACGTTGTACTTTAATCAATGCAGACTTCTTTGCTGTAGCGACATCAGACGCCAATGGTTTTGATGACGACAACAAACAAGTCCACGCGGTATTGCTAGACATTGATCATTCACCAACGCATTGGCTAAACGAAGGAAACAGTTCGTTTTATTGCGAAGAAAGTTTAAATAAATTGGCGAACAAGATTGTTCCAGGTGGAGTCTTCGGACTTTGGTCAAACGATCCACCAGATGAAGCGTTTATGAATTTACTCAATAGCGTATTCGAATCTTCAGAATCACATATTGTCAGCTTTCCAAACTTATATGCGGATAAAGAATCATCCTGCACAGTTTATACCGCCTACACTAGAGAATAATTTCTGTCTTAAATTAACGTTTACTGCCTTATAGGTTTCATTACTTCAACAACTTTTAGAAGTTCTTTAGTAATTTTTCTTAATTCATTTAGAAGTTGCGGAGTTACTTCCCAATAACCTTCGTACTCTGCAATATTTCGCAGATTATGACACTTGCCAAACACACGACATTTAACTTCATCGAAAGAAACAGTATGAACTAAACACTGGAATACCTGATAGCGGTTACTGGAACGATAACCATGCTAGCGCAATGCAGCTAAAGATAAGATATGTGCTGCTGTATAAACAGATGAAAACTTTCCTTCAACTGATAAACCATCAACTTCAGCATCTCTTAAACACCGCTTTGCTGAAATAATCATTCTATCAAACTCATCTTGATCTGGTGCTTCAATTTTTAGATCATTTATTTTTACCAGATTGTCCAATTCCTTTAATGTCATCCTGACTTTCCTTTATCCATAATTTATCTTGTTCAAATACTCGTGTAATAAATGAACTCCTTGACTTCAATTTATCTTTTATCTGCTTCGCATTATAAATGTTCGGATTGATAGGTCTAGCAAGTAATTTTTCTGCATTGCTTAATGCCTTCATAACATCTTCATACTTCACAGACTTAGAAACGATCATTAAGTCTATATCACTTTTTTTGTTTTCATTACCTTTAGCAACAGAACCATAAACAAAGGCATAATCTATTTCATCTTTAATGTCTGACAATGCCTGTTTTATAACATCGCTAATGCCAAATGTTTTACGAACAATTCCTGAAAGTTCTTTATAGATAGGACATTTTTTATTCGCTTGATAGTGATTTTGATTACCTACTCGAAACGTGGAGATTAAATCTACGCTTTGCATTTTTTCTAATTCGCGGCTAACAGTCCCTTTACCAATTCCAGCCAGACGAACAATTTCATTCAAATAAAAAGTCTCGTCCGGTTTACCGAAAAGAAGTCCCAATACTTTTTGCTGTGTCTTGGTAAATAAAACATCACCTAATAAAGAAGCCACAAATATCACCACTCAATGAAGTCCCAATTTGGGTACTATAAGTCCCTTTTTGGGTCTTATCAAGCTTTAATCCTCTGCCTTAACACACTCGTACTGAACAGCAGCATTTGGATCGGTTTTTGGGTCGCCGCCAAAACAAATTGTTCCGCTTCCTGATAGCATTCTTTCTTCCCGGTGCAAGCGAACAAAATCATCGCCTTGGTGAATAAGGCCGGTGCCATTGGTACTCATATCAGAAAGATGAAAACGACCATGTCGATAATAAATTTCACCGTGGTGCCTGGAAGTAAATTCACCATGCACAACAAGTTCATTATCTTCACCACTACCGATGTGGCAATGCGTTTGATGTTGATTCATTTCTACTTGTTGATCTTTATGACGCAGTATCAATGCGCTATGAACCAGGCCGCCGGTAATGTCTTGATTCTCGGCACCGGCGACAACAACCGTGGCATCACTATCTTCATCATCCCATGGCAAGGCATAGACATTAATATCGCCGCTACCATCTTCAGCTTCGATACAATCAATAAATTTTGCAGTACATTTAATAATTGCAGGTAATTCATCAATACTTTTTTGTGTCGTCAAAATTTCATCGCGCTTCGCCATACCGATGACTTGCTGTGCCAATAAGGGTGCTTCGCCAATAATATCGTCGTCACGAAACATACCGCTGCCATAATGCCAGCCTATCTTGATGTGTACTTCGCCTGACTGGAAACGTCCCATTTCACTCGCATCGCGCAAATCCTGATTCATCTGTATCGCAGCTTGAGCAGCATCCTCCGCTTTATAGAATGAACACATTATCTCGTCGCCGATCGTCTTGATTTTTCGCCCTTTATTCTGCGAGACAACGTTAGATAAAATTTCCAGACAGGTATGAATATCGGCACAGGCAATCGTGTCACCAAATTTTTCATAAAGGCGGGTGCTGCCGGAAACATCGGCATAAAGAACAACTATCCTTAACTGAGTATTACTCATAAATCCCCCTGCTACGTTATTTCTAAATAATCCTCATTTAAATAATAACGCCAGAAAGGAAAGAGATTTTTGTTCTCGATCAAAAAAAAGTCGCTTAATTGATACAGCTTGATTTGGAGATGATTTAAATATGTTTTCGTTGCAAATACACAGCTAATATTTTTTTAGCTGATGCAAAATTCTGCACAAATGTTTACGCAGAAATTATTTTTTTTGGTACCACATGATAGCTTGCTTTTCTCTGGCGGCTGACTTCAGCATTTCTACTAATGGATATGCTCGACCAGACATACTCACCTCTATTTCTTCTTCGTCTTCATTGTCGACGACATCAACTTCCTCGGGCGATTCAGCTGCTAGTGCTTTTTTTAAATGTTCTAAAGCGGCAGGAATATCCTTTGCCGCTATCGCACTCGGTATTGTGCCACTGTGCCCCATCATCTTGATCAGTGATTTAGCAATATCAGCAAACATCGTAACATCAGTATGAGCATTCGATTCAAATACTATTAGCATAATGTTGCACCCCACTAATATTTCTATTAAGCAGCAATAATGTCCGCCAGCTTTTCCTCAATAATATCACAAGACTTCGTTGTTAAATCTTCCGGCAACTCACCGGCAACCAACTCATTGATATTCTTCGGCAATGCATCGCGTAATGCTTTAATGACATCGGCTGGCGCTGCGATAACCAACCGTTGATACAAACCTTTCTCATATTGCTTAGACAAAAAGTCTGCTTGTAATTCAATAAAATTAATCTTCGTTGACTTAACCGAACCTGAAACAGAAAACTCCGGTTTACTATTAACCATCTTGTAACAAAGCGCCGCCAGATCTTCGTGCTTATCCGCATCTAATACATTCAGACTCTTACCCTCACCCTTATTAACCATTACCTTGATGTATCTGCCATCACACAAAACCGCCCACGTTGTTACATCACTCATTATCTTTATTTACCTTATAATCTTAATTTTATGTTAAATAGTTTATATATTTTTAATCCAGATCAAAAACCCGTCAAAATAGGACTATAGTATAACAGCAAGCAAACCTATCAGGGATAAACAATATGACCGAATACAACCGGGAAACAGGCATCTTGACGCTAAGCCTGGCAGATGCGCAAAACTTCCACCGCACCGCCGATCGCAAACTCGGTGAAAATCCACCAATAGAGTTCTATGCCGATAAACTGAAAAACTTTGGTTATAAAGTGACAAACATAAAAGAAGACCAACTCGACGTTGATGGTCCGGAAGATGAGATATTTGAACTACTCAACGGACAACAAATTTACATCTAAACGTCTTTACCAGATTAAATCGTCAGGGATCTTATAATCCGCATAAGGATCGTCTTCGTCCTCGACTGATTCAACAATGTCATCATGACTAATAATGCACTTCGCATCGCGTTGCTTAATCTTCTCCGCAACCGGCTTGGGTACCAGTTCATAACCCTCGCCAAATTTAACGATAGTCAACTTACCTGCGCTAAGATGTTTATGAATCGTCTCTGAAACAAAAAGCCGTTTAACAATATTATTATCAGTAAAGTTAAAAACAATCTCACCATCGCGATCAGACACACGATTGCTTTCTATCAACTGAACAATCTGTGCCGCAATGGCTTTACGTTCCGCTTCTTCTTTCTTTTGCAGATTAATCTGCCGATCGCGTTCAACTTTTTCCGCTTGCGCTTTTTGCGCCAACAACTTCGCTTCGTCTAATTGCTCAGCCGAACCTTTTTTTACTTTCTGCTTTTTATTTTTATATTGATCATGCTTGGCCTTATGCGCCTTGGTTTTATCAACCAGGCCAGCCTTTTTCATTTGATCAATAAGTGAATTACCCATGCAGTACTCCGAACATTATCCCCGAACATTATCTAGGGTAACTATAATACAACAACGCTTTTCATGACATCAGTCTTATTACAAAGGTATATGCAGCAACACGATTCGACTTGTTATCAATAATAAATTAATCTTTGTCATCTGGATTCTACGGGGAGTGTAGCAATGGCGAATAAAAAGGATAGTCTAATCGCGCGAATTCTCATGCCACCAGCCATCGTCTTTGCCGGTATCGTCGCCTTGTGGGAAAACGAAGGCCGCTTCAATTATTATCAAGAAGCTAACGATTCCATCGTCATTACCTCAGCGGCCAGCGCTCCAGCGAATCAAACCATTGCAATCACAGATGATCTGGTGACTGATATTCCCATCCCCGGTGAATATGTTGAACAATTCATAGGCTATCATCTGGTTAATCGCCGAGCCGAAATTTATTCATGGGATGAAAGCGAAGATAGCGACGGCCATACTCAATGGAAAAAAGGCTGGTACAGTCATCTGGATAATAATTCACGTAACAGGGATCTAAGACAAACATTAAGTAGCCGAACACTCTACGCACCGAAATACCAACTTGGCGAACTAAAGATCGAACCCTCGCGTATTCACTTCGTCGATGATTCAACCGCTATTTCACGATCTGATCTGACGCTGACCAAAGCGGGACAAAATGCAGGTCTTCAGCCGTCGGGCAATTATTTTTATAAAGGCGCGGGAATCAGTGGCGACACACAACTTGGCGATGAACGCGTTAATTATTCCGGTATACGCAATGCACCAAGGGCATCCTATTTTGGTTTCATTTCAAGCGGCACCGCTATAGGCAAAAAATTTAAAATCAGCCAAAGCTTTATGTCTGGCATTATCCAAAACGATGGCATCCTGCATCACCTTGTTAACGGTGAACGCGAGCAAGCATTACAAACTATGAAAAGTCACTTCACGCGGCTGATGTGGATAGTACGCGGCGCCGGTACATTCGCCATTGTGATAGGGATATACATGTTCTTCAGCTTTTTCGTCAACCTGTTGTACCGCATACCCTTGCTCGGCGATATGGTTAGCGCCGGCGTCTTTCTGGTGAGTCTGGCACTCGGCCTGACCATATCCATACTCGTGATGCTATCCAGCATTCTGGTACATCACCCGTTCATGGTAACGCTACCGCTAGTACTTATCATCGGCGGTATCATTATGGTCAAACGTCAATCGAAGAAAGCAAGCGCCAACGTTCAACAAACGCTGAACAACTATCAAAAATCGCATCAGCCGGAAACACAAAATTCTGCTTCAACGTCTGATGCTGATTTAAGTTCGACTTCATCCAATACCGCCGAAGCAACCTTTATGGCGCTCGCCAAGATCGCAGTGATTGATGGCGACCTCGATAAAAAAGAAAACAAATTTATTATTAAATGGGGCAAGAAGAGTGGTATCGATGAAGCGCGCATGAAAACACTATTCAAGCATGCAAAACAAGGCGGCGGCGAAGAGCACAAAACAAACCGCAACGATCTTATTCTCATGACTTGTCTTGCCATGGCCGACGGCGTCTTATCAACAAATGAACTATCGCATCTGAATAAGATCGGTTGGAATATCGGTTTAACAGCGAAAGATGTACGCGAAATTATTGTTGGTGTTGAATCAGGCACACTCGCGCCAACTTAAAAACAAGAAAGTCTTAAGACTTAATTCTCTTCAACAACAAATTCGTTACAACGTTGGCTGTAGTCTTTAACGCTATTAGGTATCGGTACGCGTAAGGTTGCCAGTTTAACCAGCAACTCACCGCCTTCTTTAATCAGACGATAAGCTTCAAGAGAAAGTAAATAACCATTATTATGATCATCAACTGACAAACCCAGCATGCAATCTTCGTATTTTTCCTTTGCTGCAATATAACGCGGCCAGACATCAAAGATAACCGGATCAGAGCGTATGGTTTCGCAGGCCAGCTTGGTCATCTCGGCTAGTTCAGACAACTTAACTTTAATATGGTCAAACTCCGAGAACTGACAAATCACACTGCGCGTTGCATTAGCAACTTGATCAATCTCGGTCATGGTTTGTGCAATCTTGATATAACGACTCTTAAAAAATTCTTCAATCGGCATCGTGAATACCTTAAACGGTTCACCCCAGAGTTCATCAATACCTTCGCCACCGTCACCGAGTTTAATATTCTTCCCCAATTCAAGCGCTTCAATAAAACAACGACCACATTCGCGCACTAACTCATTACTACTTTCAATCCTGACCCCGGCCTCTTCCAGCTCGACAATCACCGTCAGGATATGTCGACCGCGATTCAATAAAGAACCCGCCAACATCGCACCCTTCACACGTTTTCTCGCCGGATCATCTTCCGCTTCATAAATAGCACGAATCTCATCCAGACGATTACTCGGTGTATTAATCCCCTGCTCGACATGATGAAACACACGACGCGTTAGCAAATCAATCATCTGCTTCTTATCGGCATAACTATCCTCATGTAGATGATAACTTCTAATCCAGTAACCATCGTAATACACACAAGGCTTACCCTCGATGTCGCGTGTTGTGCCGTTTTCTATTTCGTTAGTCATATCCTGCTTATCTATTTATAGTTATTATTATATTAATCATACTTTGAAAAAGAAAAAATCATTCTTCAGTATCAAAATCACTCTTTGTTCTAATCAGAATAAACACCGAGTTAATGATTAAACTCAGTATAGCAATCCCTGCAATCATTGCTGGCGGCTTTCCCCATTCCCCAATAACCGCGCTGATAAATAACAAAAAAAACATCGCATTCAAAATCATGACAGCTAACTTCATTTTACAACTCCAGTTTAAGGTTTGATAAAGCGGATTATCATCGGGTAACGATAGTCGACGCCACGAGACGTTTGCACGGCGCCAATAATAACGAAGGTAAGATGAAAAATCATGACAAAGAATATTAACACCAGTCCAATCAGAACAAACATCAGAACAACGCAAATTATATAATAAAGCAGCATGCTTAGCTGGAAATTAACCGCCTCTCGGCCCATTTTATCCACGTAAGGATCGGTCTTCTTCCATACCTGCCATAAAATTAGCGGAACGATAATACTGCCAAACGGGATGATATAACCGGCAAAGGCAGATAGCTGAATAAACATCGCTTGTTGATTAGCCTCGGCATTAGCTTGGCCCGTATTGACTAAGGTGTTTGGATCGGA
>JBFIIJ010000024.1:0-14513 GCA_041601315.1 Gammaproteobacteria bacterium | reverse complement strand
TTCATCAGTAAAGTTTGATGAGTCTGTTGAAGTAGCCGTGAATCTCGGTGTTGATGCACGTAAGTCGGATCAACAAGTCCGAGGCTCAACAGTCTTGCCTAAGGGTACAGGTAAAACTGTCAGAGTTGCAGTTTTCGCACAAGGTGAGAACGCAAAAATTGCTGAGGAAGCAGGTGCTGACGTAGTTGGTTTTGAAGATCTTGCTGAATCAATGAAAAAAGGTGATATCGATTTTGGCGTTGTAATTGCTACGCCTGATGCGATGCCGGTTGTCGGTAAACTTGGTCAGATTTTAGGTCCTCGTGGTTTGATGCCAAACCCAAAAGTGGGCACGGTAAGCAATGATGTTAGACAAGCAGTAGAAAATGCGAAGGGTGGCCAAGTGCGTTATCGTACAGATAAAAACGGCATCATTCATTGTGCTATCGGTAAAGTGTCATTTGATGCGGACTCATTAATTGAAAATCTGAATTCGCTTTTAGGTGATTTGAAAAAAGCTAAACCGAGTGCGGCTAAAGGTGTATATCTGAAAAAAATAAGTCTCTCGACAACAATGGGTCCTGGTGTATTGGTTGACCAGACCAGTTTGTCTGATTGAACTTAAACAGAATATAGAACAACAGCGATATTAGAATAGTTATTTCTAATATTGCTTAAAGACTTTGTGACTGACCATGTTTTATTTATTGGTCAGACGTCAAAGACCGTAGGTGACTCTCTTAGGAGATGTCTTAATGTAATTAAGATTTACCTGCGCAGACGGTGTAATTAATAAACAGGGCAACCTGTATTTGGTCACCGTAGACCGGTCTTTCTGGAAATAATTTTCTGGATGGGCTTTTTAGTAAAAATATGGCGTATGCCATATTTAACTTAATAGGAGACGAAGAGTGAGTCTTAATCTTAATGCAAAGAAGGCAATCGTTGAAGAGATTGCTGGTGTTGCTGCGGAGGCTCCTTCTGCAATCGCGGCCGAGTATATCGGTTTAACGGTGGCTGAAATGACTGAACTGCGTAACTCAGCACGTGAAGCGGGTGTGTATCTAAAAGTGGTACGCAACACGTTAGCGCGTCGAGCATTCGAAAATACACAATTCGAATGCATGCGTGATGGGATGGTCGGGCCATTAGTGTTGGCATTTTCCAGTGATGAACCTGGAAGTGCTGCACGAGTTGTTCGTGAATTTGCAAAGGGCAATGACAAACTGGTGGTCAAGCTTGTTGCGTTGGATGGGAATTTATTAGATCCATCTGAACTCGGCAGACTCGCTAGTATGCCATCGCTTGATGAAGCACGCGCTATGTTACTTGGATTGTTAACTGCTCCGCTTGGTAAGTTTGTCAGAACCATAGCAGAACCACCGGCAAAATTTGCTCGAGTTCTTGCTGCGCAACGCGACAAACAACAAGCAGCTTAAGCAGTATCAACTTACAGTTTAGTTTTTATTTTTGGAGGATTTTAAAATGGCAGTTTCACGAGAAGAAATTAAAGAAGCATTAGGTCAAATGCCAGTGCTTGAGCTCGTTGATTTAATTAAAGAGTTAGAAGACGAATGGGGTGTATCTGCGGCAGCACCAGTTGCTGTAGCTGCTGCTCCTGGTGCTGGTGGCGACGCTGGTGCTGCAGAAGAAAAGACTGAATTTGATGTTGTTATGTCAAGTTTTGGTGAAAACAAGGTTGCTGTAATTAAGGCAGTTCGAGGAATCACTGGTCTTGGTCTTAAAGAAGCAAAAGATATGGTTGAAAGTGCACCAACAACCATTAAAGAAGGCGCAACTAAAGAAGAGTCTGAAGATATTAAAAAGCAGCTTGAAGAAGCTGGCGCATCAGTCGAAGTTAAATAATTTCAATTGCAGCGTTTAAATAAGATAACAAAGCATGCAGGCAACAATTGTTGTCTGCTGTTTTGCTGTGCTTATTGATATTGCCGGATTACGAATTTTCGTAAACCGGTATCAGTTGAATATTCATCAAAGCTTGAATATTCACGACATAACAAACACTATTATTGAGGAATTGTAATGGCCTATTCCTATACTGAAAAGAAACGTATCCGAAAGGATTTTGGAAAACGCTCCAGTATTATGGAGATACCCTATTTGGTGGCGACTCAGATTGAGTCGTTTGCACGATTTATTCAAGTGGACGCAAGTCCTGAAGAAAGAACTGATGTTGGATTGCAGGCGGCATTCAAATCTGTTTTTCCTATAGTCAGCTTTTCAGGCAATGCTGCTTTAGAATACGTCAGCTATAAACTTGGTACTCCAGTATTTGATGTAAAAGAATGTCAGCTTAGAGGATTGACTTACGCTTCCTCTTTGCGCGTTAAAGTTCGTCTTATTATTTATGATAAAGATGCCGGACTTAACAACAAGGTTGTAAAAGATATTAAAGAACAAGAAGTGTACATGGGCGAGATGCCATTAATGACCCGTACAGGCACTTTTGTTATCAATGGTACAGAGCGAGTTATTGTTTCACAAATGCATCGTTCACCAGGTGTCTTTTTTGAACACGATAAAGGTAAAACTCACTCGTCTGGTAAATTACTTTATTCAGCACGTGTTATTCCTTATCGTGGTTCCTGGTTAGATTTTGAATTCGATGCAAAAGATCTTGTTTATTGTCGTATAGATCGTCGTCGTAAAATTCATGCCACTATATTGTTACGTGCATTAGGTTACAGTACTGAAGAAATACTCGATATTTTCTTTGAAACAGATACGTTCAAAATCACGAGTAAATCTATTACTCTGGATTTGGTAGCAGAACGTTTACGTGGTGAAACTGCATCGTTTGATATAAAAACGAAAAGTGGCAAGGTTATAGTTGAAAAAGAACGCCGTATCACTGCTCGTCATATTAGAGAAATAGAAACGGCAGGTTTGACTTCGTTAACTGTTCCTGCAGAATTTCTGATCGGTAAAGTTGTTGCTAAGGATATCGTTGATATTGTTGACGAAGAAACTGGCGAAATTTTGTTCCCGGCTAATACTGAAATTACGGAAGAATTACTTGAAAAAATTACTGAGTATAAAGGTAAGAGTCTTGAGTTACAGACTATTTATACCAATGAGTTAGATAGTGGTTCTTTTATTGCTGATACGCTAAGAGCAGATCCTAGTAACAACCAGTTAGAGGCTCAGGTAGAAATTTATCGCATGATGCGTCCTGGTGAACCTCCTACAAAGGATGCTGCTGAAAACCTATTCAAGAACTTATTCTTTAGTCCTGATCGTTATGACCTGTCTGCAGTTGGACGAATGAAGTTTAATCGTCGCGTAGGCCGTAAAGAAGTTGAAGGTGAAGGCGTACTTTCAAATGAAGATATCGTTGCTGTAATGCAAGTGCTGCTTGATATCCGTAATGGTAAAGGTATTGTCGATGATATTGACCATTTGGGTAATCGTCGTATTCGTAGCGTTGGTGAAATGGCCGAAAACCAATTCCGTGTTGGGCTTGTTCGTGTTGAACGTGCCGTTAAAGAACGTCTAAGTCTTGCAGAATCAGAGGGTTTGATGCCGCAGGAAATTATTAACGCTAAGCCTGTTTCAGCGGTTATAAAAGAATTTTTTGGTTCAAGTCAGTTATCACAATTTATGGATCAAAATAATCCTTTATCAGAGATTACTCATAAAAGACGTATTTCTGCATTAGGTCCTGGTGGTTTGACTCGTGAACGTGCCGGTTTTGAAGTTCGTGACGTTCATCCAACGCATTATGGCCGAGTTTGTCCTATTGAAACCCCGGAAGGGCCAAACATTGGATTGATAAATTCATTGGCTATTTACGCCAGAACGAATGCTTATGGTTTTCTAGAAACGCCATACCGTAAGGTTATTGACGGTAAAGCGACTGATGAAATTGAATACTTATCTGCGATAGAAGAAGGCGACTATGTGATTGCACAAGCGAGTGCGACTCTGGATGCTAAAGGTAAGTTAATTGATGAACTTGTCTCTTGTCGATTTCAAAATGAATTTACCATGTCCACACCAGACAAGATTAATTATATGGATGTGTCTCCACGACAAATCGTATCTGTTGCATCATCTTTAATTCCATTTTTGGAGCATGATGATGCGAACCGTGCATTGATGGGATCTAATATGCAACGTCAAGCAGTACCAACACTAAGAGCGGATAAGCCATTAGTGGGTACAGGTATGGAAAGAAGAGTTGCTATTGATTCAGGTGTGACGGTTGTCTCTGAACGTGGTGGTGTTGTTGATTCAGTTGATGCAAGTCGAATTGTAATACGTGTTAATGATGACGAAGTTGTCGCCGGTGAACCAGGTGTTGATATTTATAACCTGACCAAATACACACGATCTAATCAAAATACCTGTATTAACCAAAAACCATTGGTTAAAACCGGTGATCAAATTACCAAAGGCGATGTATTGGCAGATGGTCCATCTACGGATATGGGTGAATTAGCATTAGGACAAAACATGCTGGTTGCCTTTATGCCATGGAATGGATACAACTTTGAAGATTCGATTCTTTTATCTGAGAAGTTGGTAAAAGAAGATCGTTACACCACAATTCATATCGAAGAATTAACTTGTGTCGCTCGCGATACAAAATTAGGTTCAGAAGAAATATCTTCAGATATTCCAAACGTAAGTGAAAGCGCATTGAACAAACTGGATGAATCCGGTGTTGTATATATCGGTGCTGAAGTAAATGTTGGCGATATCCTGGTTGGTAAGGTTACACCTAAAGGTGAAACTCAACTTACACCAGAAGAAAAACTACTTAGAGCTATCTTTGGTGAAAAAGCGTCCGACGTAAAAGATACTTCTTTGCGTGTTCCTTCAGGTATGAACGGTACCGTTATCGATGTACAAGTTTTTACACGTGACGGTGTTGAAAAAGATGCGCGTGCGCTAGAAATTGAAGAATCAGAATTAAACAGCGTAAGAAAAGATTTAAATGATCAGCTTAGAATTATGGAAGCGGGTGTTTATCAACGTATCGAAAAATTGTTAATTGGTAAAGTTGCAGCAGGTGGTCCATCAGGATTGAGTGCAGGCGACAAGATTACAAAAGAATATCTTGAAGAAACGACACGCGAGAAGTGGTTCGAGATTCGTTTGAAAGATGATAAACCAAATAAACAGTTAGAAGATGCTGCTGAACAGTTTGCAGCTTTAAAAGAAGATTTCGACAGACGCTTTGAAGAAAAACGCGCGAAGATAACGTCAGGTGATGATCTAGCGCCAGGCGTTTTAAAAATGGTTAAGGTTTATCTTGCTGTTAAACGTCGTGTTCAATCTGGCGACAAGATGGCAGGGCGTCATGGTAACAAGGGTGTTATTTCAACAATCGTACCTGTTGAAGATATGCCGCATATGGAAGATGGAACGCCAGTTGACGTTGTCTTGAATCCATTAGGTGTTCCTTCTCGAATGAACGTTGGCCAGATTCTGGAAACGCATTTAGGTTGGGCTGCCAAAGGTGTCGGCATAAAGATTGGTAAGATGCTAGAGCAGCAGACTAAAACTGCTGAAGTTCGAGAATTTCTGGACAAAGTTTATAACACCAGTGGTAAACAAGAAGATTTAAATTCATTCTCGGATGAAGAGATCTCTGAACTTGCACATAATTTGAAAGGTGGTGTGCCTATGGCAACGCCGGTTTTTGATGGTGCCACTGAAGAAGAAATCAAGGCCATGTTGAAATTGGCTGATCTTCCAGAAGATGGGCAAATGACTTTATACGATGGTCGTACTGGTGATGTTTTTGAACGTAAAGTAACTGTTGGCTATATGTACATGTTGAAATTGAATCACCTAGTTGATGACAAAATGCATGCGCGTTCAACTGGCCCATACAGTTTGGTTACGCAACAACCACTGGGCGGTAAAGCACAATTTGGCGGTCAGCGTTTTGGTGAAATGGAAGTTTGGGCACTAGAAGCTTATGGCGCAGCTTACACTTTACAAGAAATGCTTACTGTTAAGTCTGATGATGTAAATGGTCGAACCAAGATGTATAAAAACATTGTTGACGGTGACCATCAGATGGAAGCAGGCATGCCAGAATCTTTCAATGTATTGGTTAAAGAAATTCGATCGCTTGGTATCGATATCGAGCTTGATACGTAATAACTGAGCACATGAAAGAAATGAATATTAATGATTCGATTTTCGGGCAAGGTCCCGAGCAAATCTCCATAGGAGGCAAACCTTGAAAGACTTACTCAAGCTTTTAAAGCAACAAGGACAAGTTGAAGAATTTGATGCTATTGCAATTGGATTGGCATCACCTGAAAAAATTCGATCCTGGTCTTTTGGAGAAGTTAAAAATCCAGAAACGATAAATTATCGTACATTCAAGCCAGAACGCGATGGTCTTTTCTGCGCCAAAATATTTGGTCCAGTTAAAGATTATGAGTGTCTATGTGGAAAGTATAAAAGACTAAAACATCGTGGTGTTGTTTGTGAAAAATGTGGTGTAGAAGTTACGCTTTCAAAAGTAAGACGCGAACGTATGGGGCACATAGATCTAGCTAGCCCTGTTGCACATATCTGGTTTTTAAAATCATTGCCTTCCAGAATGGGTTTGATGCTGGATATGACCTTACGTGAAATAGAGCGCATTCTTTATTTTGAAGCATATGCTGTAATCGAACCAGGTATGACTGATCTTGAAAAAGGTCAGATGCTAACTGAAGAAAATTATCTCGAAGCGATTGAGCAGTATGGTGATGAGTTCGAAGCGAAGATGGGTGCTGAAGCAATTCGTTCATTACTTAAGCAAATCGATCTCGATGAAGAAATTGCTGTTTTAAGAGAAGAAATTCCAAATACAAACTCTGAAACAAAATTACGTAAATTAACTAAACGTTTAAAATTACTTGAAGCGTTTAAAGATTCAGGTAACAAGCCTGAATGGATGGTTCTATTGGTTTTACCTGTATTACCACCAGAATTACGTCCATTAGTTCCATTGGATGGTGGTCGTTTTGCAACATCTGATCTTAATGATCTGTATCGTCGTGTGATTAACAGAAATAATCGTTTGAAACGTTTATTGGATCTTAATGCACCAGATATTATCGTACGCAACGAAAAACGTATGTTACAGGAATCAGTTGATGCCTTGTTAGATAATGGTCGTCGTGGTCGTGCTATTACAGGTACTAATAAACTGCCATTGAAATCATTGGCAGATATGATTAAAGGTAAGCAAGGACGTTTTCGTCAAAACTTATTAGGTAAACGTGTTGATTATTCCGGTCGTTCAGTAATTGTTGTTGGACCAACCTTGCGTTTACATCAATGTGGTATTCCTAAAAAAATGGCATTAGAACTATTTAAGCCATTTATTTTTAGTAAATTGGAAAGACGTGGTCTGGCTACAACCATCAAGGCAGCAAAGAAACTGGTTGAACGTGAAGGTTCAGAAGTTTGGGACGTACTTGAAGAAGTCATTCGTGAACATCCAATTATGCTTAACCGTGCACCGACATTGCATAGATTAGGTATTCAAGCATTTGAACCTATACTGATTGAAGGTAAAGCAATTCAGTTACACCCATTAGTATGTACTGCGTTTAACGCCGACTTTGATGGTGATCAGATGGCAGTACATGTGCCTTTGTCTATTGAAGCACAGCTTGAAGCTCGTACATTAATGATGTCGACCAATAATATTTTATCGCCTGCTAACGGTGAGCCCATTATTGTTCCGACACAAGACGTGGTACTTGGTCTTTATTATTTGACTCGTGAGTCTGTCGAAGCGAAAGGCACAGGTATGGCTTTCGCCAATGTAAATGAAGTAAATCGTGCATACGAAAGTGGTGCAGTTGCTTTACATGCGAGAATAAAATGTCGTATACGCGAAGTAACGATTGATGAGAATGGTGAAAAGCAGATTTCTTTAAAACGTTATGAAACGACAGCGGGACGTGCATTGTTATCACGTATCTTGCCTGATGAAATACCTTTTGAATTGATCGATAAGGTCATGACCAAGAAAACCATTTCTCAATTGGTTAACACTTGTTATAGAAGACTGGAATTAAAAGAGACAGTTATCTTTTCTGATCAGTTGATGTATACCGGTTTCAAATATTCTACTCGTGCTGGTGTGTCTATTGGTATCGAAGACATGGTTGTGCCAAATGATAAAGATGAGATTATCGGTAAAGCAGAAGATCAGGTGAAAAGTTTTCAGGAACAATACGCTTCAGGTTTAATTACTGATGGTGAACGTTACAACAAGGTGGTTGATATCTGGTCACGTACTAATGATCAAGTTGCCAAGGCAATGATGGATAAGTTAGGTGTCGATATCAAAACAGATGTAAACGGCAAAGAAGTGGAAGAGCCTTCCTTTAACTCAATTTATATGATGGCTGATTCAGGTGCTCGAGGTTCAGCAGCACAGATCAGACAGTTAGCGGGTATGCGTGGTTTGATGGCTAAACCGGATGGTTCGATTATCGAAACACCTATTACCGCAAACTTTCGTGAAGGACTTGATGTACTTCAATACTTTATTTCAACACATGGAGCGCGTAAAGGTCTTGCCGATACCGCATTAAAAACTGCGAACTCTGGTTACCTGACTCGCCGTTTGGTTGATGTTTCTCAGGATCTGGTTGTTGCAGAAGAAGATTGCGGTACTGAAGAAGGTTTGGAAATGAGTCCAATCATTGAAGGTGGCGATGTTATTGAGCCATTGAGAGAACTTGTGCTTGGTAGAGTGTTATTAAGAGATGCTGTAAACGTCGAAGGTGAAGTTATAGCAAAAGCAGGAACCTTACTTGATGAGCAGTGGGTTGATGTACTTGATGTAAAAGGCGTTGATCAAGTTGTTGTACGTTCAACTATTACCTGTGAAACACGTTACGGTACTTGTCGTCTTTGTTACGGTCGTGATTTGGGTCGAGGTCATCTGGTTAATATTGGTGAAGCGGTTGGTGTTATTGCTGCTCAATCAATTGGTGAACCAGGTACACAGTTAACCATGCGTACTTTCCATATTGGTGGTGCAGCGTCACGTGCAGCTGCAGTCAGTAGTATTGAAGTTAAGAATGGTGGTACGGTCCATTTAGAAAATGTTAAAACACTGCAACAGGAAAGTGGTAATAAAGTAGTTATCTCCCGTTCAGGTGAAGTTCTACTTCGTGATGAAACGGGTCGAGAACGTGAACACTACAAAGTTCCTTATGGCGCAGTTTTAACAGCTGGTGATGGCGACAGTGTTAAGCCTGGACAACAAATTGCATCATGGGATCCGCATACACACCCTGTGATAACCGAAGTTAAGGGGCGTGTTCAATTCTCAGATATCGTTGATGGTGTTACGGTTACACGCCATACAGATGAAATTACCGGTTTGACCAATATCGTTATTATGGATCCAAAGCAACGTGCAGCTAGTGCAAAAGATTTGCGTCCTACTGTTAAGCTGGTTGATGAAAATGGAGACGATCTTAAAATTCCTGGTACGGAACAACTTGCTCATTACTTATTACCAGCAAGAGCACTTATTAATGTAAGTGATGGTAAAGAGGTTAACATTGGTGAAGTCATTGCGCGTCTTCCTCAAGAATCTTCGAAAACACGCGATATTACCGGTGGTTTACCAAGAGTGGCTGATTTGTTCGAGGCACGTAAACCAAAAGAACCTGCCGTATTGGCGGAAATCTCCGGCATCATAAGTTTTGGTAAAGAAACAAAAGGTAAGCAAAGAATTGTTATCACAGGTCAAGGTGAAGACAATGTCTATGAAGAACTCATTCCTAAATGGCGTCATATCAGTGTGTTCGAAGGTGAGCATGTTGTTAAAGGTGAAAACATTGTTGATGGACCACCAACACCACATGACATCCTCAGGCTTAAAGGTGTCCGAGCTCTATATGACTTTATCAGTAGTGAAATCCAGGAAGTTTATCGTCTTCAAGGTGTAAAAATTAATGATAAACATATTGAAGTTATTGTTCGTCAAATGTTGCGTAAGGCAGAAATTACTGACGCAGGCGATACGACATTCCTGAAAGGTGAACAAATGGAGCGCTCCAGAGTATTGGAAGAAAATGAGCGTATTGAAGCAGCAGGTAAAAAGCCTGCTGAATGGGTACCAATTTTACTGGGTATCACTAAAGCGTCACTTTCTACGGAATCATTTATCTCTGCGGCTTCATTCCAGGAGACGACCCGTGTACTAACTGAAGCCAGTGTTTGTGGCAAACGTGATGACCTTCGTGGTTTAAAGGAAAATGTCATTGTTGGTCGCCTGATTCCTGCCGGTACCGGATTGGCTTATCATGCTGAGCGTAAGGAACGTTTAGACGCGAGAAATGCGCCAGAAACAGTGGCTGAAAACATAGAAATTGAGGATGTAGAAATTCCTCCGGTAGATTCAGATTCTGAAGCTGTCGAGGGTACGACAGGAACTTAAAAAATAAGTGTGATCTTCCTTGACTGATCATCTTCAAGGACATAAAATCCCGCCTCTTTGACAGACTGGGTCACTTTTCCCAGTCTGTCATTTTATTTATAAGTACTGGAAATTTCGGCGAATTTTGGATATTTCGGCGATAAATCAGATAAACCTCTAGGATATTCCGAAGGAATTCTGCACCAGTCCGCACTGATAGAGTGAACGTATTCTTAGTTTGAATGCCACAGTTCGGATAGGTGAGGTAGTCTGCGCACTTAACAAATTGAAAAATAAGATAATTTTTATGACAACAATTAATCAATTAGTCAGAAATCCGCGTAAGCGACAACGAGCAAAGAGTAATGTGCCTGCATTAGAGGCATGTCCTCAAAAACGTGGTGTGTGTACGCGTGTATATACGACTACCCCAAACAAGCCGAACTCGGCACTACGAAAAGTGGCTCGTGTTAGGTTGACTAATGGGCATGAAGTAACCACTTACATCGGTGGTGAGGGTCACAATTTACAAGAACACTCCGTGATTTTAATTCGCGGTGGTCGTGTAAAAGATTTACCTGGTGTTCGTTATCACACAGTCCGCGGTACCTTGGATACCTCGGGAGTAAATGACAGACGTCAAGGCCGTTCTAAATACGGCGCGAAAAGACCTAAGTCTTAACAGATACATTATATATAGAATAAATACAGGAATAGATTTGAATCATGTCCAGAAGACGCGTAGCTGAGAGAACTGAAATTCTGCCTGATCCGAAATACGGAGATAAGGTATTAGCGAAATTTATCAACATTATTATGCGTAGTGGTAAAAAATCTATTGCTGAAAAAATTGTTTACGGTGCGTTAAATGAAATTGGTGGGAAAGGTAATCCTGAGCCACTCGAAGTTTTTAATAAAGCACTTGAAAATATACGCCCTGTAGTTGAAGTGAAATCACGCCGTGTTGGTGGTGCGACCTACCAGATTCCTATCGAAGTTAGAACGGATCGTAGTATTACCCTTGCCATGCGTTGGATAGTAGATGCTTCAAAAAAACGTGGTGAAAAAAATATGGGTTTGCGTTTAGCTGGTGAGTTGCTAGATGCATCTGAAAGTCGTGGGTCAGCGATTAAGAAAAAAGAAGATACGCACCGGATGGCTGAAGCGAATAAAGCATTTTCACATTACCGTTGGTAATAGACAGATAAATACTATTTATAAACTATCATGGCACGCAATACACCAATCGAGCGCTACCGAAACATCGGGATTATGGCTCATATTGATGCTGGTAAAACTACCACGACTGAGCGCGTGCTGTTTTATACAGGCGTATCTCATAAGATAGGTGAAGTTCATGATGGTGCCGCAGTCATGGATTGGATGGAACAAGAACAAGAACGCGGAATCACCATTACCTCTGCTGCTACAACCTGTTTCTGGAAGGGCACAGCTTCTCAGTTTGAAGAACATCGCATTAACATTATTGACACCCCTGGACACGTAGATTTTACGATTGAAGTAGAACGTTCATTACGTGTTTTAGATGGAGCTTGTGCTGTTTTTTGTGCTGTTGGTGGTGTTGAACCTCAGTCAGAAACTGTATGGCGACAGGCAAGCAAGTATTCTGTGCCGCGTATGGCTTTTATTAATAAAATGGATCGCTCCGGTGCAAATTTTCTTCGTGTTGTTGAGCAGATTCGTAAACGTTTAGGTAGTAAAGCAGTTCCTATGCAATTGCCTATTGGTGCGGAAGACAAGTTTGAAGGCATTATTGACCTGGTAAAAATGAAAGCAATTTACTGGGAAGAAGAAAATATGGGAATTAAATTTGAAGAAAAAGATATTCCTGAAGCACTGTTAAAAGAAGCACAAAAGTGGCGCGAACAGATGGTTGAAAGTGCCGCAGAAGCAAATGAAGCTTTGATGGAAGCGTACCTTGAGAATGGCGAATTAACTCAAGATCAAATAAAGGAAGGTATTCGTGCGCAAACTTTGATTAATGAAATAGTGCCTGTGTTTTGCGGTTCTGCATTCAAGAACAAAGGTGTGCAAACTATGTTGGACGCAGTTATTGAATACATGCCGTCTCCTATTGATGTGCCTGCAATAAAAGGCATTCTTAATGATAAAAATGAATCTGAAGGTGAAAGACATGCTTCAGACGATGAGCCATTTGCAGCACTAGCTTTTAAAATTGCGACTGATCCTTTTGTTGGAACTTTAACTTTTTTACGTGCTTATTCAGGCGTGCTTAAGTCTGGCGATGCTGTGTTTAATCCAGTTAAAGAAAAAAAAGAACGTATTGGTCGTTTGCTACAAATGCATGCCAATAGTCGTGAAGAATTAAAAGAAGTTCGCGCTGGTGATATTGCGGCAGCAGTTGGTTTAAAAGACGTTACTACTGGCGATACGCTTTGTGATATTAATAATGTTATTACACTAGAGCGCATGGAGTTCCCAGAACCCGTTATCGCAGTTGCAGTTGAGCCAAAAACCAAAGCTGACCAGGAAAAAATGGGTATCGCGCTTAGCAAGTTGGCTCAAGAAGATCCTTCATTCCGTGTTCATACCGATGAAGAATCAGGCCAAACCATTATTTCAGGTATGGGCGAACTTCATCTTGAGATCATTATTGATCGTATGAAGCGAGAATTTAAGGTTGAAGCCAATGTTGGTAAGCCACAAGTGGCGTACCGTGAAACGATTCGTGCAACGCTTGAAAAAGCGGAAGGTAAGTTTGTTCGTCAATCTGGTGGGCGTGGTCAATATGGTCATGTTGTTTTCAGACTTGAGCCAAAGAAAGCAGGTGAAGGTTTTGAGTTTGTTAACGAAGTTGTTGGTGGCGCAGTACCAAAAGAATATATCGCTGCCGTTGAAAAAGGCGTCGTTGAGCAGATGGAAAACGGCATTGTTGCTGGTTATCCAGTAGTCGATGTGAAGGTTACTTTATACGATGGTTCATATCATGAGGTTGACTCTAACGAAATGGCGTTTAAAATCGCCGGCTCGATGGGGTTCAGAGAAGGTGCAAGCAAGGCAACGCCTGTTTTACTTGAGCCGGTGATGAAAGTCGAAATTGTGACACCAGAAGAATATATGGGAACGGTAAACGGTGATTTAAATCGTCGTCGTGGCGTTTTACAGGGCACTGAAGAATCACCTTCTGGAAAGGTGATAAAAGCGGAAGTTCCACTTAAAGAGATGTTTGGGTATGCAACTGATCTTCGTTCAGCTACTCAAGGTCGCGCTGTATATACAATGGAATTTGAAAAATATAATGAAGTGCCAGCAAGCATTGCTGAAAGTATTATCAGTAGAAACCAATAAACTTTATTAATAACTAGATAGATATAGAAGAGGTGATTAGCCGTGTCTAAGGAAAAATTTGAACGCACGAAGCCGCATGTGAATGTGGGCACAATTGGTCACGTGGACCATGGTAAGACGACGTTAACGGCGGCGATCACAAAGACGATGGCAGAAGCCCATGGTGGCACGTTTAAGGACTACGGTGATATTGATAATGCACCAGAAGAACGCGAACGCGGTATCACCATCGCCACAGCGCATGTGGAATACGAAAGCGACGCGCGTCATTATGCGCACGTGGATTGTCCGGGACACGCGGATTACGTGAAGAATATGATTACCGGTGCGGCTCAAATGGACGGTGCGATTTTAGTGTGTAGTGCAGCGGACGGCCCTATGCCACAAACCCGTGAACACATTTTATTGTCACGCCAGGTGGGTGTGCCCTACATCGTGGTTTACTTAAACAAAGCCGATCAGGTTGACGATGCAGAATTACTTGAATTAGTTGAAATGGAAATACGTGAATTATTAGATTCCTATGATTTCCCCGGCGACGATACGCCGATTGTGACGGGTTCAGCCCTAAAAGCACTCGAAGGCGATACCAGTGAGATTGGTATCCCTTCGATTTTGAAACTGGTTGCCGCAATGGACGACTACTTCCCCTTACCCGAGCGCCCGGTTGACCAGCCTTTCCTTCTTCCCATCGAAGACGTGTTCTCAATCTCAGGTCGCGGTACGGTTGTGACCGGTCGTGTTGAGCGCGGCATTGTAAAAGTCGGTGAAGAAATTGAGA
>JBFIIJ010000023.1:0-14531 GCA_041601315.1 Gammaproteobacteria bacterium | reverse complement strand
GAAAAAGGCCACCCCAAATGTCTTGCCCTATCGGGTTCCCGAGTCGTTGTGTTAATTCAACGGCACGCGCATACGGACTCCTCGACTCTGTCTCCTGATTCGTTCTACCTCCTGCATCCATGCAGTCGTGTCCTAATGCGCTCTCGCTACATCCTTGTAGCTCAATCGATGAAATAAAACAACGCCTCGGCAAGTCATAAGGGGAATTTATTCGTAACGTTTGAGCTAAGGGGCGCGAGGCTTTTCTCGCGTCCCTTCCTTGAGCGATTTGTTATGAGTTTTTATTCTGTGTATAGAAAGCAAAATACCTGCAATGCCAAGCATAGTAAAAAACACTGAACCAATAAAAGCTTTAGAAAAACCCCCAATTATAGAAACTCCAATTCCCAAGAAAATCAGTATAAAGGAAAAGATAATTATAATTACTGGACCGACAACTCCATTATCTTTTCTCTTTCTACCTGTTAATAATCTATAAGATATAATAAACGACCCTATGGCTAATAAAGAGGAAACTACTAATTTGACGATCAAATAAAAACCAGTTGTGTTTTCTTGGTATATAAATCCGATCGTTAATAAACAAAGTAGCAATGCTAGGCACAGGTAAGCTAACCCTGCGATCATACGTATAAGTTTTACCTGTGCAGGGATTGGTACCTGATCTTCTTCTATAAATAAATTCAATTTACTCATAACTAAGCGTTACGGAACATGATGTCCGATAATAGGCTATATATTTTAATAGGTAACACTGGCAAAACTCTCCTTGTTTCAATTAGATAGGTAATAAATTTATTATACTGACGATTTATCTATAGTGTCCACTTTGCTAATTTTATTATCCATTCTGGTGTTGTTGCCGTAAATAAACGTATTTTCAAAAAGTGCTGTTTATTAAAGTGATTTCAATGAGTTATAAAAGTAGCTGAATTATTCATATCGGACATTTATTATTTCTATTGTTTGATGGATTCCCGTTGTGCTTTGCCGAGGAGGTGGAGTGTTATCGGGGCAATTGTGCATGGACGCACAATTGAGCGCATTCATTCAGGGACGAATGTATGCGCGACCCGAATAACAGCACGCCGACGAGGGTAGCCTTTAGGCCAAAGCATCAGGGAGGGGTTCTTTTGCTTACTTTTCTTTAAAGAAAAGTAAGGTGCCATCAGGCGAAAAGCAAGGTTGAAAAGAATATTGTAAGTTAACTATTTATCGAACTTAGGTTGTCTCGACGGAACACTAAACAACTTTTCATCTTCTAATCGCATGGCGGTTAGTTCGCCTCCCCATAAACATCCTGTATCCAGTGGATATACATTATATTGTTTGAAATTGTTTTCGTTTCCTAATAATACTGTTGACCAGTGACCAAATATTATGTTGTCTTTTTTTGTTTTTCGTTCGAGTATTGAATACCAGGGGGTTAATGCTTTGTTCTGTTTTCCTGGTGCGCAGGTTTCTTTCATGTCGAGTTTGTTATCTTTATCAATATAACGAGCACGAGTAAAAGCATTAATGATGAATCGATGTCGATCATCATCTTTTAATTTTTCTGACCATGTGTCGGGTTGATCGCCATACATGACTTGTATGAAATTATCGAATTGTTTGCTTTGTATTAATGATTCTGTTTCTTGTGCAAGCTCTTGTGCTTGTTGTAAATTCCATTGCGGAGGCAAGCCCGCATGTATCATGGTGAAGTTTAAATCGGGATCATTTACCAGTAATGGTTGCTGTTTTATCCATTCAAATAATTCTTCTGAATCTTTTGCATTTAATATTTCATCAAAGGTATCTTTGCGATGTGGTTTTCGAACTTTATTGGCGACAGCTAATAAATGTAGGTCGTGATTACCGAGAACGGTTTTTGCTTTTGACCCAAGTGTTTTTACAAAACGCAAGCATTCCAGTGACTCTGGGCCTCGATTAACCAGATCGCCAACAAACCAGAGTTGGTCATTGGTTTCGTCGAAATTAATTTTATCGAGTAAGTCTTTTAATTCTGCATAACAACCTTGCAGGTCACCTATGGCATAGGTGCTCATGATTAATGCAATGCGTTGGGCATGGATAGATTGAACACGGGAATAGGTGCATCGAACTCAACACCGTCGTCCGCCATCATTTCATATTTACCTTGCATACAACCGACAGGCGTTTCTAAAACTGACGCGCTAGAGTATTGATGTGATTCGCCGGGCAAGATATAGGGTTGTTCGCCAATGACACCGTCACCTCTGACTTCCTGTACTTTCGCATTAGCATCAGTAATGACCCAATGTCGGCGTAATAAAGTAGCCGCTACAAGACCTACATTAGTGATAGTTATGGTGTAGGCAAAAACATAACGTGCCAGTTCGGGTGAGGATTGCTCAGGAATGTAACTGGTTTTGCTTGTAATACTGATGTCATATTGTTTTTGTGTCATAGACTCATTTCACCTTAAACATGCATCGTGTGCAAGTGAGTATTATATTTCAGATGGCATCATTCTTTGACGTTCATTTACTTTTTGACGGTAGCTAATTGCTTCACTGAGATGTTGGGTTAATATTTTTTCACTGTTGCATAGATCGGCTATGGTTCTGGCGACTTTCATGACACGATGGATTGCACGTCCAGACAACCCCAGCTTTGTTGTTGCCATTTGTAATAATGCTTTGTCTGCCTCACCTAATTTGCAATGCTTTTCAATATCGGTTGTTTTGAGTTCTGAATTAACCATGCCACTTCGGGCCAGTTGTATACTGAAAGCATCAATAACACGTTGTCGTATTACTGTACTACATTCGGCTTTTTTATCTTTAGTTTGATTAATAATGGCGTTAGGGATGCTATTGACTTCAATTACCATGTCTATCCGATCCATAAGCGGGCCGGATATTTTATGTTGGTAACGATTAATTTGTTCCTCGGTACATCGACAACGACTACTTTTGTCGCCAAGATAACCGCATGGGCAAGGATTCATCGCAGCGATTAATTGAAAGTTAGCAGGATATTCAACTTGATTCGCTGCACGAGAAATAATAATACGCCCCGACTCTAATGGCTCGCGCAGTACTTCTAATACTTTACGATCAAATTCGGGCAGTTCATCCAAAAAAAGAATGCCATTATGAGCGAGTGAAATTTCTCCGGGTTTCGGATGACTTCCTCCACCCACCAAGGCGACAGCCGATGCTGAATGATGTGGTGATCGTATGATTCGTTGCTTCCAGTTTTCTGATGAAAACCCGTGTCGGCTTATTGAGGCAATTGCCGCACTTTCTAATGCTTGTTCCTCCGTCATCGGCGGCATGATGGTGGGTAGTCGTTCGGCCAACATTGTTTTGCCTGAACCTGGCGGACCAATCATGAGTAAATTATGCCCACCTGTAGCGGCTATTTCTAATGCGCGTTTGGCATGTTCATGTCCGTAAATATCATTTAGATCAGATTCGTATTCTGTTGAAGCAGCGACTTGTTTTCTTTCGTGAGTTTCAAGTGGTTTCGTTCCGGATATGTGAGCACATACTTCTAATAAATGTGTTGCTGGTTTACATACGGTGTCTTCAACTAGCGCTGCTTCATCTGCATTAGTGATCGGTAAAATTAAACTTCGTTGTGATTTCTTCATTGCCATGGAAACAGGCAATACGCCTGTTATTGGTCTTAATTCGCCAGTTAATGACAATTCACCAATTGCTTCATGATCTTCTATTCCTTTTGCAGGAATTTGGCCCGAGGCGATTAAGATTCCAAGTGCGATGGGTAAATCAAAACGTCCGCCTTCTTTCGGTAGATCGGCCGGTGCGAGGTTGATCGTTATTCTACTGAGTGGAAATTCAAATTGATTATTGAGAATGGCGCTTCGAACGCGTTCTTTACTTTCCTTAACGGTTGTTTCGGGAAGCCCGACAATTGAAAAACTGGGTAGGCCACGGGAGAGATGAACTTCGACAGTGACCAAGGGTGCGTTGATGCCATCTTGCGCACGTGAATAAATTATTGCGACGCTCATATTTTATCATCCTTGACAAATATTGGTTTAAGATTCAAAAGTAAGTTACCTTATTGAATCAAGTGTTTTTGCTTCTATATTATTTTTCAGTTTCGTCCAGATGCTTTTCTAAATCGGATAGTTTTTTCTGTAATGCATCAAGCTGTGTTCGAGTACGCTGTAAAGACGCTGTTTGAATATCAAATTCTTCACGCGTAACCAGCTCCAATTTTGAAAAAGTAGCGTTTAAAGTCGCACGTAAATTTTTTTCAATATCCTTTTTGAAAAATTGCAAATCTTCCGGTAATGCATTTGATACATCCGAAAGTATTGCTTCAATTTTTTCTTTTACCATCATATTTCTAACATTAATTAATATTTATATGTTGAATCATATGTTTTGCGAACTCATCTGTCATTTGGAATCGTCAATACTCGCTTTTAGCAATATACGACCTGTTATTGAGCATCTCTAATATTAATGCACAAAAATAGTGCAAAAAAGCTATTTTTTGGGTTATTGACTCTTATTTATTAAGTTAAGTTACATCTATAACATAATGAAATAAAAAGAAAATATTTAATTGGTACAGAACATGCTCTATTACCAATCGTTATTTACCAATAAATTCAAAAATTGTATTTCAGAGAGGATAAAAAATGAAAAAGGTAATTTATTTATTGGCATGTACAAGCATGCTTATTTCGAACATGGCATTTGCTGATTCTCCGCATGAGTTCAGTGCAAATGTCGCTTTATCAACTGACTACATGTACCGCGGTCAATCACAGACGGGTAATGATCCATCAATTTCAGGTGGCTTAGATTACGCACACAGCTCTGGTTTTTATCTTGGTACTTGGGCTTCGAATGTTAATTTCCCTAGCAACGTAACTTCAGAAATTGATATTTATGGTGGTTATGGAAGTGAAATAGGATCAACCGGTATCAGTTATGACGTGGGTCTTCTTTATTACATCTATCCTGGTTCACCAACAGGCGCTGATAACAATTTTATCGAAGGCTACCTTGGTTTTGGCTATGACTTCACTGAAGAATTAAGTGCTGGGCTTACTTTTCGTGGCACACCTGATTGGCAGGGCGCAACGGGTGACGGTTTTAACGTAGAAGGTACATTAGATTACTCTCTTCCATATGACATGACCTTGTCAGGTATGGTTGGACATCAGTCCGTTGATGAAAATGCGACTTGGGGTTCACCTGACTGGACTTACTACTCTATCGGGCTTTCTAAAACTCTTTTTGGCGCTTTCGACGCAAGTATTGCGTGGGTCGATACTGATCTTAGCAAAGGAGCTGAATGTTTTGGTGGCAATGTGTGTGAAGGTCGTGCGGTCTTCACTCTTTCAAGTAGTTGGTAATTTAGTTTAGGTAGTAGGTGGAGTGTCTTTCCTTAGAAGGGAAGGCACTTCGATTTTTAAAGTATTTTTAAGGGGACATCTCAATGAAGTTGGTAACAGCGATTATTAAACCCTTCAAACTGGATGATGCGAGGGAAGCCTTGTCAGAAGTTGGTGTGCAGGGCATGACAGTGACAGAAACAAAAGGTTTTGGTCGTCAAAAAGGACATACAGAACTTTACCGTGGTGCTGAATATGTGGTGGATTTTTTACCAAAAATTAAACTCGAGGTAGCGGTATCTGACGATAAGGTTGATGAAGTTGTATCTGCAATAACCAAGGCAGCCAGTACTGGCAAAATTGGTGACGGCAAGATATTCGTACTCGACCTCGGCCAAGTTGTACGTATTCGTACTGGTGAAACAGGTGATGAAGCTCTCTAGGCTTTGTTTTTCCTGACACTTCACAAATTTAAATCTGCGGGAGGATTAACAAGTGGAAGCATTAACTGAATTAGCATATGCACTAGACACCTTTTATTTCTTGGTGATGGGTGCATTCGTTATGTGGATGGCAGCAGGTTTCGCCATGCTCGAAGCCGGTTTGGTTCGGGCTAAAAATACTGCTGAAATTCTAACTAAAAATATTACTCTTTATGCTATAGCCAGCATTATGTATATGTTGGTTGGTTATAACATTATGTATCCAGGCGAAGGTGTAAACTCAGTCTGGCCTGGTATTAGTTTTTTACTTGGCGGCGATAATACTGCTGAAGAAGTGTTGGCGAGTGGTGGTGATATTTATTACTCAAACTTATCTGACTTTTTCTTTCAGGTCGTATTCGTAGCAACAGCAATGTCGATTGTTTCTGGTGCAGTTGCTGAGCGTATGAAACTCTGGTCATTCTTATTATTTGCTGTTGTTATGACTGCGTTTATTTATCCATTACAAGGTTACTGGAAATGGGGCGGAGGTTTTCTTGATGCGAAAGGTTTTCTAGATTTCGCTGGATCAGGCGTTGTTCATTTAACTGGTGCAACTGCGGCATTAGCAGGTGTGATTCTGCTCGGTGCACGTAAAGGTAAATATACGGCTGATGGAAAAGTAACAGCGATTCCTGGTGCAAACTTACCTTTAGCAACTTTAGGTACTTTTATCCTTTGGTTAGGTTGGTTTGGCTTTAATGGTGGTTCTGAATTAGTGGTCTCTAATGTTGCTGAAGCGAATGCGGTAGCAATGGTATTTGTTAATACTAACACTGCAGCAGCAGGTGGTGTTGTCGCAGCATTGATTACTTCGAGACTCTGGTTTGGTAAAGCTGATTTAACCATGGCACTTAACGGTGCATTAGCTGGATTGGTTGCAATTACAGCAGAACCTTTAACGCCTAGCCCGGAATTAGCTACCATTATTGGTGCAATTGGCGGTGTAATCGTTGTCTTCTCTATCGTTTTTATGGACAAGATAAAGATTGATGACCCTGTTGGTGCAATCTCAGTTCACGGTACCGTTGGTATGTGGGGACTGTTAGCAGTTTGTCTTTCAAACTCTGATGCAACCTTAGGAGCTCAACTTCTTGGACTCGTTACCATTTTTGTTTGGGTTTTCATTGCTTCTTTAATTACCTGGATGGTTGTCAAAATCATTATGGGACTTAGGGTTAGTGAGGAAGAAGAAATGGAAGGGGTTGATATTGGTGAATGTGGATTAGAAGCTTATCCGGAATTTACTAATAAATAGTTAAAGTTGTATCTCTCTGTTTTAAATTTAATGGGCGCTTAGGCGCCCATTTTTTTTGCGTCTCTTTAATAATCAGCACCTAATATTTATTATTTGTTGATCCGGTTACTCCCGTCTAATTATTCCATTTTATTGAAAAATTCTCTTTTGGTGCAGGTAAACGATGAAATCAATTCGTTAATAGGTTAAATTTGATTAAATTTGGTGCAGATTAGTGCACTTTATTAATTCATATAAATAATTTGTATTATTTTCACGTAGTTTTTGACCTTTAATGGGGAGGGTTATTATGAAGCTAGTAAGTGCCGTGATTAAGCCATTTAAACTTGATGATGTACGTCAAGGATTGTCAGATATTGGAATTCAAGGAATGACCGTAACAGAAACTAAAGGTTTTGGGAGGCAGAAAGGCCATACTGAACTTTATCGTGGTGCTGAATACGTTATCGATTTTTTACCAAAAATTAAAATAGAAGTTGCAGTCGATAATGATCAGGTGGATGCAGTTATTGAGTCGATTACCAAGTCAGCAAGCACGGGAAAAATAGGTGATGGGAAAATTTTTGTTTATGAACTCGAGCAGATTGTGAGAATCAGGACTGGTGAAACAGGTAGTGACGCAATCTAAATATAAATAAAAATATCACATATTTAATAATGCAATGAGATTGCATTAGAGAGGGGAAGAATCATGAATCGCATTTTAATTTTACTATTAACAATGTTTCCGGGAGTTGTGTTTGCTGACGAGCTAAATACTGGCGATACTGCCTGGATACTTACTTCAACCGCGCTTGTTTTGTTTATGACTCTGCCTGGCCTAGCGCTATTTTATTCAGGTTTAGTGAGAGTTAAAAACGTCTTATCCGTTTTGATGCAGTGCTTCGCTATTGCCTGTCTAGTGTCGGTCATGTGGATGATTGGGGTCTATGGTCTGGCTTTCAGTGATGGTGGTTCACTAAATCAAATTATTGGATTAGGCAAAGTCATGATATCTGATATTGGTCTGGATTCGATGAGCGGCACTATTCCTGAGATAGTTTTTTTCATGTTCCAAATGACGTTTGCCATTATTACTCCTGCACTGATTGTGGGTGGTTTTGCTGAAAGAATGAAGTTTTCAGCAGTAATGTGGTTTAGTGCTATTTGGCTTGTCTTGGTTTACGCGCCAGTTTGCCATTGGGTTTGGGGTGGCGGTTGGCTTGCTGAAAAAGGCTTTATGGACTTTGCTGGTGGCGCTGTTGTGCATATTAATGCGGGTGTAGCTGCAATTGTAACGGCGATAGTTATAGGTAATCGTAAAGGTTTTCCTGAGCATTCCATGGCACCTCATAATATGACTTTAGTCGTTGCTGGTGCTGGCATGTTATGGGTCGGTTGGTTTGGCTTTAATGGTGGTAGTGCACTAGGCTCTAATAGCAGTGCTGGTATGGCAATAGCCGTGACTCATATCTCTGCAGCAGCAGGTTCATTAGCATGGATGGCATGTGAATGGGTTAAATATAAGAAACCAAGCATTTTGGGTATTGTGACAGGTATGGTGGCTGGTTTAGGCACAATTACACCTGCATCAGGTTATGTTGGGCCATTAGGTGGTTTAGTCATAGGTCTTTTGGCTGGCGTAATTTGTTTTTCTGCGACCCAATACATTAAGCGCGTATTGAAAATTGACGACTCGCTTGATGTTTTTCCTGTGCATGGTGTTGGTGGAATTTTAGGCACATTATTGACAGCCGTATTTTACTCAACTTCATTTGGAGGTTTAGCGACCGACGAAGCATATTCAATCGGATCGCAATTAGGAGTTCAAGCAATAGGTGTCGTTGCTACCATCGTATGGTGCGGCGTGGTTACTTTCGTTATTCTTAAAGTATTAGATATGTTTATCGGTATCAGAGTCAGTGAAGATGAAGAAACTGAAGGACTTGATCTTGTCTTACATAATGAGAGTGGTTATAACATCTAATATCTATTTACATATTGCCTCTTTGTGATGCATCACAAAGAGGCAAATATTTAGATTTAATTCTCTTTTTTCAAGCTAATAAGTCAATTAAACGCAATTTGTTTAGGGTAATAGTGTTATTGCTATCTTCATATGAATTTGTGTATTTAAATATTCTTACTCAGCGCTTACAATTAGAGTCTTTGTAATTTAATATTATGGTTACGTGTAAGGAAATTTGCTAAATGCCTGATCTAGTTGATAAAAATATACTAAAAACATTTGTGCCAGCGAGTGCACTTAATTCTGAAAACTTTCAGGAATTGGCCGGAAAGACATTTATTGAAAATGTCGCTGCTGGCAAAGCAATTTTCAAGGAAGGAGATACTGATAGAAAATCAGTTTACCTAATTGATGGACAGGTAGAGATTGCATCAAGCAGTGGTGAAAGCAAAATTGTCATGTCAGGTTCTGACATAGCCAAACATGCTCTGGCAAATCAACAACCCAGAAAATTTACTGCGACAGCTAAAGTCGATTGTAACATCGTACGAATTGATAGTGATTTACTTGATATCTTACTTACCTGGGATCAATTATCCGGAATCGAAGTTGATGAAATTCAGGTAGAAGAAGGTGATGCTGAAGAAGATGATGATGGCGATTGGATGACGAGAATTCTCCAATCAAAAGCATTTATGCAATTACCTCCCGCAAATATTCAAGCCATGTTCATGCGTATGCAGGATATTCCCGTAAAAGCAGGTGATGTCATTATTCAACAAGGTGGAGATGGCGATTATTATTACATCATTAAGCATGGAAAATGTAAGGTTACCCGCACTTCAAAAACGGGATCTGAATTAACATTAGCAACTTTGGGTGATGGTGATGCTTTCGGTGAAGAAGCTTTACTTTCAGAAGCTAAGCGCAATGCGAATATTATCATGACGACTGATGGTTCATTGGCTCGCTTATCAAAAGAAGATTTTAATGAACTATTGAAAGAACCAATGTTGAGTTGGGTTACTAACGCTGAAGCTGATGCGATGGTTAAAGACGAAGGTGCTGTTTGGATTGATGTCAGATTAGAGAGCGAACATAAAAACTCAGGTATTGAAGGTAGCGTTAATATTCCTCTCTTCATGTTGAGATTAAAAGCACAAACGCTGGATCCGGATAAAAAATATATTCTATATTGTGATACTGGACGCCGTAGTTCTGCTTGTGCATTTTTACTAAGTGAACGTGGCCTTAAAGTTTATTGTCTTAAAGGTGGTTTGGTCGAACGCTCTGGTAGTTAGTTTTTTCTAATGTTGAAAATAAGGTCTTGATAATCTTATTGTGATTAACGGCATAAAGCTGGATAGTTCTGTTTCTAATTACGCCGTATTTGGTAATCCGGTTAAGCATAGTAAGTCACCTCAAATTCACTCGCTATTCGCCAAACAAAAGGGAATCGAATTAAATTATCAAGCTATAGAAGTTCCCATTGAACAATTTAGTGATTATGTTCGTTCATTTGCCGCACAAAATGGTAAAGGATTAAACATAACAGTCCCTTTCAAAGAAAATGCTTTTGATCTCTGTGATATTTTAACCGAACGTGCAAAATTATCAGGTTCAGTTAATACGATTTGGTTTGATGAGCAAAATAAAATTTGTGGCGATACGACAGATGGAAAAGGTTTAGTTAATGATCTGACAATAAACCACAGTATAGATTTAAATAATAAATCGATACTTGTTTTGGGGGCAGGCGGTTCAGTGAAAGCTATTCTTGAACCCCTTTGCGCACAAAAACCTAAACAGATTGTTATTGCTAATCGAACAGTTTCCAGAGCAGAGCAATTAACTAAAAATTTTTCTAAGCAAGCTTATATACAAGCATGTTCTTATACAGAACTTTCTGAGCCGCCATATACAAAACATCCGTTTGACATCATTATTAATGGAACATCGCTTAGTTTGCATGGGAAATTACCGTCGATTCCAAAATCGACAATCAATAATTCTACTTGTTGCTATGATCTAATGTATTCTGATACAGAAACAGTATTTATGAAATGGGCTTCTGCGCAAGGAGCAGAGAAAGTGATGGATGGTTTGGGTATGTTAGTTGAGCAGGCTGCTGAAGCTTTTATGATATGGCATGGTGTTATGCCAGAAACGGAACCAGTAATAAAATTACTCAGAGAAGTAAAAAGTTAAATAATATTTGCCAGATATTTTAATAAAATACTTTACCTTTCATATCAAAGTCCATTCAAGTTATCCATTAAGTCAGGTAACCAGCTAACTAAATCAGGCATCATTATTAAAACAATAATAGTCAGAACTTGAAGAAGTACAAATGGAATAATACCTGAATATATATCCTGTATTCGAATCTCAGTAGGAGCAACAGCTTTAAGATAAAATAACGAAAAACCAAACGGCGGCGTTAAGAAAGAAGTCTGTAAATTGATAGCAATTAATATAGCAAACCAAAGTAAGTCAACACCAAGCTGGTTTGCAATTGGAGCTAGTATCGGAATAACGATAAAACATATTTGTAAAAAATCCAGAAAGAAGCCAAGTATAAAAATCAGCAACATACTTATAATTAAAAAACCCCAAACTCCACCAGGAAGATTAGACATGACGTCTAATACTAATCTGTCTCCATCCATACCAATAAAAACAGATCCAAAAGCTGAAGCACCAATTAATATCATAAAAACCATACTGGTTAGTTTTGTTGTTTGACGCATTGCTTCTTGAAGATTTTCCAGCGTTAATTTTTTATGTAAGGCAGCAAGTATCAGCGCACCAATTGCACCTACTGCTGCTGATTCTGTTGGAGACGCAATGCCAAAAAAGATAGAACCTAATACCGCAACTACAAGAATTGTTGGTGGCAATAAAGTAACGATTACGTTCAGATAATTGAGCTTTTCAGTATTAGTTTTAAGCGAAGGTGCGACAGCAGGTTTATACCAGGCATAAGCTAAAATGTAGAGCATGAACAATAGAATCAAAATAGAACCAGGCACTATTGCTCCCATAAACAAACGGCCGACTGGTACACCCATAACATCGCCGAGAAGTATCAATATAATGCTTGGTGGAATTATTTGTCCTAATGTACCTGACGCTGCAATAGTGCCCGTTGCTAATGAGGGTGAATAATTGTGTTTTAGCATTGTTGGTAGCGCAATAATGCCCATGGTGCATACTGTTGCGCCCACAACGCCGGTAGTTGCTGCCAACATGGCGCCGACAATGACAACAGATAAAGCTAAACCTCCATTTAGTTTCCCACAAAGCTTAGCCATTGTTTCCAATAAGTCTTCGGCTAGCCCTGATCTATCGAACACCACTCCCATAAATATAAATAAAGGTACAGCGAGTAAAGTGAAGTTAGTCATGATTCCCCATATACGTAATGGGAGTGATAGGAAATCATCAAACTCAAGAAAAATTCCACCAAAAACCATCGCTACCGCTCCCAATGTAAATGCGACGGGGTAGCCCATTAGTAGCAGGAGCATTAAAGTCAAAAACATTAATATGACCCAAACTGTCATGGTGTTTTATCCAATGCGATAAACAGTTTTTTTATACTTTCGGCGATACCTTGAAGTAATAACAAAGCAAAACCTAACGGAATCATCGTTTTAATCAACCAGCGAGCAGGTAAGCCACCTGGATCAGGCGATGCTTCGTTGTGAATATAGGCTTGAGAAAGAAAAGGCCAAGTACTGATGATGATGAGAAGACAAAAAGGCAAGAGGATAAATAGTGCACCAAAAGCATCAATCCATGCGCGATGTCGATCGTTTAAAAATTTACTTCGATACAGAATATCAAGCCGAACATGTTCATCATGTTTAAGTGTGTAAGCTGCACCAATCAGGAAAATAATTGAAAATAAATGCCACTCTAGTTCCTGAATACCAATCGAACCACTTTGGAACAGATAACGCATTGAAACGTCATAGCCGACAAGAAGTACAAGCATAATAACCAGCCAGGAAATACATTGACCTGTACGCTCGGTAAAATTGTCAATTTTTGAACTGAGATTTAATAATATTGTTTTCAAAAGATGTACTTTTGGGGGCTGATTTTTAGTTTGAAAGTATAAACTAAAGAGGCAAAAAAGCGCAGCGTGTTTGTGAGCACTTACCTAAACTAGTTTTCAATGTTTACGTACTGTAAATTTAAATTATGCACAGAAAAATTCGTTGAAAATTTTACCTTAATACAAATAACAGGAATACCGCTGAAACCATTACGTATAGGTGTAACTTGTTGAAAATAAATAATAATTTAGATTTTCCTAAATTAAGTTTTTCTAAATATTTAGTGTATTACACTTCTATGACGCTATTTTGACTCGAAAGAATGCACAGAGTTATCCACAGATTATAAGCTGTTGATTTTCATTTGGTGGTAGCAATTAGCAAGCTTAACGAAGTCTGAAATTTCAAGGTGTTCCGCACGTATTTCTGGCGCAATACCCAGTTTCTTAATCTCTGACTCATCAATATATTTTTTGAGTGCATTACGTAATGTTTTTCGACGTTGGGAGAAAGCTTCTCTGACGATTAGTTTAAGGCTTTCGTGGTCGAAAAGGTCATATCTGGGCTTCTTTAATGGTGTCAGTTTAACTATGGCGGAATCAACTTTTGGACTAGGAATAAATGCACCCGGTTTAATAATAAATAATGATTCTACGTCGCAATAACATTGCAGCATGACAGTCAATCGACCATATTGCTTATTACCGGGCTCAGCGCAAATTCGATTAACAACTTCTTTTTGCAACATGAAGAGCATATCTTTAATGCAATCTTTATATGATAAAAGGTGAAAGAGTATAGGTGTACTGATGTTATATGGCAGATTACCTACGATACGTAAGTCAGTATGAATGAATTGTATTAAATCCAGTTGTAGTGCATCTGCTTCATGGATAACTAAGCGTTTGTCGTTGCCCATGTTTGTTTTTAGAGCGTTAACCAGATCTCTATCTATTTCAACCACATCAAGTTTATCAACACGATCAAGTATTAACTTTGTTAATGCGCCTTTACCTGGTCCAATCTCAACGATGTGATCTTGTTGTTGAGGATTTATGACATCGACAATTCGTTGAATGATTGCAGGATCATGTAAAAAATTTTGCCCGAAACGTTTTCGTGCGCGATGTTTATCAATGTTATTCAAAAGTTATTAATGCCTTGAATCATGTTTTAATAATCGGTGACTTGCCATTTTATTGCCCATGTCTATCGCGGCTAATAAACTATCGCACTGTGCTCTTCCAGTTCCAGCAAGCTCAAGAGCGGTACCATGATCAACAGAGGTTCTTATAATAGGTAAGCCAAGTGTAATATTGACAGCTTCTCCAAAACCTAGTGTTTTAAGCACAGGTAATCCTTGATCGTGATACATACAAATAAATACATCTGTTTTTTGGCGTTGTTCTGATCGGAATGCGGTGTCAGCAGG
>JBFIIJ010000022.1:0-14871 GCA_041601315.1 Gammaproteobacteria bacterium | reverse complement strand
GCTGATATTTTGGTTGAAGGTGAAGACGGCACTCATTTTCAGGCAAGGATAATAAGTGATTTATTTACTGGCAAGACAATGGTGCAACAACATCAGATGGTTTATAAAACATTGGGAGATAAGATGGGGACAGATATTCATGCTCTGTCGTTTCAAACATATACCCCGGAAGAATGGAAAAAAATAAAATAATTTCTTACTTTGAAACAAGTCTATCTTAAAGGTAACAATAAATAATTATGGATAAACTAATTATCCACGGTGGTGCTCCGTTACACGGAGATATCTCAATTTCCGGTGCAAAGAACGCAGCATTGCCAATACTTTCTGCCACCTTGCTCACTGATGAATCGGTGACGATAGGTAATGTGCCGCATCTACATGACATCACCACTACTATCGAGTTATTAGGGTTAATGGGCGCACAAATCACCGTTGATGAGCGCATGCGTATCGAAATTGATAATAGTAATATCACGAATTTCTTTGCGCCGTATGAACTCGTTAAAACCATGCGTGCATCGATTCTCGTGTTGGGTCCATTGCTTGCTCGTTATGGAAAGGCAGACGTCTCCTTGCCCGGTGGTTGTGCTATTGGTTCTCGACCAGTGAATTTGCATCTACAAGGATTAACCGCAATGGGTGCCGATATCATCGTTGAAGGAGGTTATATTCGCGCAACGGCTGATCGCTTAAAAGGTGCACATCTAACATTGGATATTATTACTGTTACCGGCACAGAGAATCTGATGATGGCAGCGACACTTGCTGATGGTATTACAGTGATTGAAAATGCAGCAAGAGAACCTGAAGTCAGTGATTTAGCAAATTGTTTGAACAAAATGGGCGCTAAAATTTCAGGTGCGGGAACAGACCGTATTGAGATTGAAGGTGTAGAGAGATTACATGGTACGAATTATGATATTTTGCCAGATCGCATTGAAACCGGAACCTATCTTGTCGCAGCAGCAATGACTGGTGGCAGTATACGTTTAAGAAATACTCAACCAAAGTTACTTGAATCAGTGCTAGCAAAGCTAACTGAAGCGGGTGCAAAGATTGAAATAGAAGATAACGCTATTTCTTTGAAGATGAACGGTAAAAAACCAAAAGCTGTTGATATACATACTTCTCCATTCCCTGGGTTTCCTACTGATATGCAGGCTCAGTTTTCAGCAATGAATTCTATTGCTGCAGGTAGTGGAATAATCACAGAAACGGTATTTGAAAACCGATTTATGCACGTACATGAGTTACAACGTATGGGTGCAGACCTTAAATTAGAGGGTAATACTACAATTACCAAGGGTGTTGAGCATTTAACCGGCGCGCCAGTGATGGCAACAGATTTAAGAGCGTCAGCAAGCCTTGTCCTGGCAGGACTAGTTGCTCAAGGTAAAACAGTAGTTGAGCGTATTTACCATATTGATCGTGGTTATGAAATGATTGAAGAAAAACTCTCCCAGTTGGGTGCAGATATTAGAAGAATACCGGATTAAAAGTAGAAAAATTAATAAGAAACTTTTTCAGTCGTTTCCATTCTATTGTATTCTGTTTCATCCTTATCGAATTAAAATAATTAATCTACACACGTAAACTGAAAATTATGCCTGACAAGATTACGATTGCTGTTTCCAAAGGTCGAATTTACGACGAAGCGATGCCTTTGCTAGCAAAGCTGGGTATTGTGCCTGTCGACGATCCAAATAAAACACGTAAACTGGTTCTGGAAACTAATCAGCCAAATATTCAGTTACTTGTTATTCGCGCTACCGATGTTCCCACTTATGTCGAACGTGGCGCTGCAGAATTGGGAATCGCGGGTAAAGATGTATTGATGGAATATTCCGGTGATGGACTTTACGAGCCAATCGACCTTGGCATTGCAAAGTGTCGCATGATGTTGGCTGGTCTTAAAGAGGCTAAACCAGTTTCAGATAGACCTCGAGTCGTTACTAAATATACCAACATCACGAAGAATTACTTTGCTGAACGTGGTCAACAAGTCGAAATTATTAAACTCTATGGCTCAATGGAACTAGGTCCCGTGTTAGGACTTTCTGACTGGATTGTTGATTTGGTTGACACGGGTAATACATTAAAAGCGAATGGCTTAGTAACGCTTGAACACATCGCTGATATCAGTTCACGTCTGGTTGTAAACAAAGCAGCAATGAAAATGAAAAATGCGACTATCAAACCTATTCTGGATCAATTGTCAGAGATAGTTGGGTAATAGTTTTTTAGAGTTAGACCATGCTAAAACATCTCAATACATCTGCTGCCGATTTCGATGCATCATTACAATCTTTACTTTCTTCAACCGATGAGCCGGATCAGACTGTTGTTGAAACTGTTTCTAAAGTCATAGCGGATATTCGTTCTCGTGGCGACGAGGCGTTGCTTGAATATACTAATCAATTTGATCGACGATCAGCAAATATAGAAGCTTTAGAAATTTCTAAACAGGATTTAGAAGCAGCTTTAAAGCGTATACCTGACGAATTACGTAATGGTTTAGAACATGCAGCAAAACGTGTTCGAGAATTTCACGAAAAACAAAAGCAAACAACATGGACTTATGAAGACGAAGAAGGAAATGTGTTGGGCCAAAAAATAACACCACTGGATCGCGTCGGTGTTTATGTGCCTGGAGGTAAAGCAGCATATCCTTCATCAGTACTTATGAATGTTATTCCTGCGCATGTGGCCGGTGTTGAAGAAATTATTATGGTTGTGCCAACGCCAGACGATGTCCGTAACGATTTGGTTTTGGCTGCGGCTGCTATAGCTGGCGTAACACGTGTGTTTTCTATTGGTGGCGCACAAGCAGTTGCTGCCTTAGCTTATGGCACAGAATTGGTACCTAAAGTAGACAAGATTGTTGGGCCGGGAAATATTTATGTCGCAACGGCTAAACGTCAAGTATTTGGAGTTGTTGGTATAGATATGATTGCCGGACCTTCAGAAGTAGTGATCGTGGCTGATAACAGTGCAAATCCTGATTGGGTCGCTATGGATATGTTTGCACAAGCGGAACATGATGAACAAGCCAGTGCTATTTTAATTTCAGCCGATGCTGATTTTATCGCTCAAGTTGAAAACAGTATTGAAAAACTTTTACCCGAAATGGAAAGGGCTGAAATCATTAAAGCGGCATTAACAGGTAATAGTGCAATCATAAAAGTTGATGATCTTAAACAAGCGATAGATGTTGTTAATACCATTGCGCCAGAACATCTTGAGCTTGCAGTTACTAATCCTGATTCATTATTAGATGATATAAGACATGCCGGTGCAATTTTCATAGGACATTACTCAGCAGAATCATTAGGCGATTATTGCGCTGGGCCAAATCATGTTTTACCTACAGCGAGAACAGCTCGATTTTCTTCACCACTAGGTGTGTATGATTTTCAAAAACAATCATCATTAATCAAATGTACAAGTCGCTCTGTTACGAGTATTGCGGAAACAGCTTCAGTATTAGCACATGGTGAAGGGTTGACGGCGCATGCGCGATCAGCAGAGTATCGGCGCGACTCATAGATAACTTTCACGAATGATCTTTTGTTTCCATAATTCGTTGAACATGTGCTCGAATACTCACAGAGTAGGATCTGCTCATTTATTAAATATAAACTCCGCTTCTGTGCGCATATTCGCCTCGTCTGAGAACAAAATCTCTATCCGTGTAAAGCTATCTAAGTTTTATGAGTTTCAATGATCAACGATCAAATTAAACAGATCATCAAGCCCGCTATTCTTGAAGCAAAGGCTTATCATGTCCCAGACTCTAGCGATCTTATTAAGTTGGATGCAATGGAGAATCCGTATGTTTGGCCCGACGAAATTAAGACGGCATGGTCTGTTTATATGGAACAAGCTGAGCTTAATCGTTATCCAGATGCTAGCACCAGTGAACTAAGAGAGAGATTAGCTGCAACATTAAACTTACCTGACGGTACAGTAATGATGTTTGGTAATGGCTCAGATGAACTTATCCAGATTATTATGCTGGCATTAAATAAATCGTCGAACGTCATCATGGCGCCTGAACCAGGCTTTATTATGTATCGATTATTAAGTTCATTGCTTGAACTTGATTATGTGGGCGTGCCTTTAAAAGACGATTTTTCTTTGGACCTTGCTTCTATGTTAAAAACAATAGAAGAAACACAACCTGCGGTTATTTTTATTGCCTGGCCGAATAACCCAACGGGAAATTTGTTTGATCAGGAATCAATTGAGACAATTATAAAAGCTGCTCCCGGTCTTGTTGTTATTGATGAGGCTTATCATGTCTTCGCTCAAAAAAGCATGATGTCCTGTTTGAAAAAGTATCAAAATGTTTTATTGATGAGAACCTTATCCAAACTGGGTCTGGCTGGCTTAAGACTAGGAATGTTGTTTGGTGCATCAGAATGGATTTCAGAACTAGAAAAATTAAGGTTGCCCTACAATATAGGAACATTAAATCAACTTAGTGCTAATTTTATTCTTGAGAATATTAGTTTACTGGAAAAACAAGCGGGACAAATTCGTAATGACAGAAGTTTTGTTTACGATTCACTTTTAAAGATTGATGGTGTCGAAGCATGGCCTAGTGAAGCAAATTTTATTCTATTTAAAGTAGAGGACAAAGGGGCTGATTATGTGCACAGTGAATTATTGAAGCATAAAATTTTAATCAAGAATTTACATGGTGTGCATCCCTTATTAGAGAATTGTTTGCGTGTAACTATTGGTACCAAAGAAGAGAATGAAATGTTTTTGTCAAAACTAATGGAGATTATGTGCTCATAATTTACAGCGGCGTGATTAATAGCTGCTAGTTTGGTATTTGTGCAGCAGGTCTCTGCGCAATTCTGGCAACAAGCTCTTGTTGTTCCCAACCTCTTAGGATATTTATTTTTACTTCTTTACCGGGAACAAGCTCAGTGATAGTTTCAATTGCTTGATCAGGTGAGGTTACATTTTTCCCGTCAATAGCAATCATAATATCTCCTGGTATCAAACCGGCATTTTCAGCTGGTCCATTATGCATAATCGCAGTGACCAGAACGCCACCTGTTTTAAGGTTTGCAGACTCAATAACATCAGTACTTAAAGTTTGTGCTTCAATGCCGAGCCAACCCCGAACCACTTTTCCATTTTTGATAATTTGATTCATAACATCGACGGCCTGATTAACAGGCGTTGCAAGACCTATACCTTCCGAGCCGCCACTGCTTGAAACTATAGCAGTATTAATCCCAATTAACTCACCTGCAGCATTGACCAAAGCTCCTCCTGAATTGCCTTGATTTATATCAGCATCAGTTTGAATGAAGTCATCAAAGTAAGAAATACCACGGCGTTTTCTACTGGTAGCGCTAACGATTCCTTGTGTAACAGTTTGTCCAAAATTGTATGGATTACCAATTGCTAAAACGATATCACCGATTTTAATATCTGTTGAATTTCCTATAGGTATCTGAGGTAAATTTTGTATAGGAATATGAATGACAGCCAAATCAGTATCGGCGTCTAATCCTATTAATTGAGCTTGTGCCTGACGGCCATCATTAAGCGTAATGCGAATATCGTTTGCGTTTTGAATGACGTGTGCATTAGTTAAGATGTAACCGGCAGAATTCATAATAACGCCTGAACCGATTGAGCTATCACGGCGGCTTTTTGGCATGGTTGGTGCATTACCAAAAAAGTGTCGAAATAAAGGATCTTGAAATAATGGGTGGCTTCTTTCTTGGTAGACTGTACTGGCGTAGACATTCACGACCGATGGTGCTGTCGACATCACAGCGTTATTGAAAGAATGTCGATTCGATGCCTGTGATGAAAATAACGAAATATTAGATAATAAATTACTGGATGTTAATAATAAAAACAGGAATGCAAATGCAAGCCCATAGGCAGAATATTGCAGCATAAAGACCAGATTCTTTTTAATTTGCATATTATTTGGAAAGTACTTTAAATTCCGTTCTTATTTTTAGTGATTATTGATAGAAGTGTTGTTTATCCGATAGTTAGTTTAACGTAATATATACTACATAAATAATAATACTGGTATTTAACCATCAGTTATCTTAAGAGGATAATATGGATAATAGTAATGTTGACAAGAGTCGACGCCGATTCCTGACTGCTGCAGCTACAGTTGTGGGCGGCGCTGGCACCGTAGCTGGCGCAGTTCCCTTTATAGCGACTATGGCACCTAGTGAAAAAACAAAGGCAATTGGCGCACCGGTTGAAGTTGATATAAGTAATTTGAAGCCGGGTCAACTGGTTATCGAAAAATGGCAGGGTCGACCTGTCTGGATACTAAGACGTACACAAGAAATGCTGGATGATATTGCTGCTCAAGATGGTGACGTTAGCGATCCTTCATCTGATGCCAGCGCACAACCAGACTATGCGAAAAATGAATATCGTGCGCGGGAAAATGAGTTTTTGGTTGTCATTGGCGCATGTACACATCTGGGGTGTTCGCCAAAATTTATTCAAAAAGGCATGGACGATAGTCCTACTGCTGAAAAGGGTGGTTTTGCTTGTCCTTGTCATGGTTCTCGCTTTGATTTGGCTGGGCGTGTATTTAAAGGTATGCCAGCACCGACTAATCTGGTTGTTCCTCCCTATAAATTTCTTTCATCTAGCCATTTGTTAATTGGCGACGATAGTGAGGCAGTGTAATGGCTGATATCGAAAAGCAAGTTATTAATGGATTGATTGGCTTAAGGGACTGGGTTGATGCGCGCTTCCCGTTAATGAAAACATGGAATGAGCATCTCGCTAAATATTATGCTCCGAAAAACTTTAATTTCTGGTACTTCTTTGGATCTTTAGCCTTATTGGTTTTGGTGATTCAAATATTGACCGGTATTTGGTTAACGATGAATTACAAGCCATCAGCAGATGATGCGTTTGCTTCCGTTGAATACATCATGCGTGATGTGAGCTGGGGTTGGTTTATTCGTTACATGCATTCAACAGGTGCTTCAGCATTTTTTGTCGTTATCTTTTTACATATGTTCCGTACTTTGCTTTATGGATCCTATAAAAAACCTCGCGAATTGCTCTGGTTATCGGGCATGGCACTTTATCTGGTCATTATGGGCGAAGCCTTTTTTGGTTACCTTTTACCTTGGGGGCAGATGTCATATTGGGGTGCGAAAGTAATCATTTCGCTATTTGGTGCGATTCCACTCATTGGTCCTGATTTAGCAGAATGGATTCGAGGTGACTTTGTTGTTTCCGATGTGACGCTTAACAGATTTTTCTCGTTACACGTGATTGCTTTTCCCTTAGTGATTCTTGGTTTGGTTGGCTTTCATATTTTTGCATTACACGAAGTCGGTTCCAACAACCCTGATGGCGTCGAAATTAAAAAGAATAAAAATGCAGAAGGCATTCCTTTAGATGGAATTCCATTTCATCCTTATTACACCGTGAAAGATATATTTGGTGCTGTCGTCTTTTTAATCTTTTTCTTTGCGGTGGTTTTCTTTACGCCAGAGATGGGTGGTTACTTTCTGGAGCATGCTAATTTTACACCGGCTGATCCTTTTACTACACCGGCACATATTGCGCCTGTCTGGTATTTCACACCGTTCTACGCCATTTTACGTGCAATACCGGATAAGTTAGGTGGCGTTGTCGCTATGGGGTTGGCAGTTAATATTTTCTTGTTATTGCCCTGGTTGGATAGAAGCCCGGTTAAATCTATTCGTTATCGTGGTATGAATTATCGAATCGCATTAACTGCGTTTGTTATCAGTTTTGTGTCTTTAGGCTGGTTAGGTATGCAAGGAGTAACACCACTCTACACATGGTTAGCGCGTTTCTTTTCTGTTGTATATTTTAGTTTCTTTTTCTTAATGCCATTTTATACCGCGATGGATAATGATAAGGCTGTACCAGATAGGGTGACAGACAAATGAAGGGATACAAACGATTACATAATTTAGTCTTCATTCTTTCGATGATGGTTTCAGTTAGTGTCTCTGCTGCTGGTGGAGCAAAGTTAATGCACATGGAAGTCGACCTTTCAAATCAGACTTCATTGCAACGCGGAGCAAAAACATTTGTTAACTATTGTTTGAGTTGTCACTCAGCTGCGTTTATGCGTTATAACCGCATGGGTAAAGACCTGGGAATAAGTGAAGATGTGCTGAAAAAGAACTTTATGTTTGGTACAGACAAAGTGGGTGACACAATGAAAATAGCGATGCGTGAATCTGATGCAGATCGTTTTTTTGGTGTTACACCTCCTGATTTATCTGTTATCGCACGTTCACGTGGTGCGGATTGGCTCTATAGTTATTTCAAAACATTTTATGTTGATGAATCACGTCCATTTGGCGTGAATAACCTGACGTTTAAGGATGTAGGTATGCCGCATGTGTTTTGGCAACTTCAGGGAGTTCAACGTTTAACAGAAACAGATAGTCATGATGGTGCGCATCACATTCCGACATATGAAGATCTCGAATTAATTAGTCACGGTACCCAAACCGAAGATGAATATGATCAAACTGTACGTGATTTAGTCAATTTTCTGGTCTATTTAGGCGAGCCCATCAAGCTTAAGCGTACCAAGATCGGTGTGTGGGTAATGTTGTATCTCTTTGTTTTTATGATAATTACTTACCTTCTTAAAAAGGAATATTGGCGCGACATACATTAAGTTTGCACGAAACCCCCTTATTTCAGAATCTGTAGTATAATCCCGCGCTTTCTTAACAGGCTGGAGATTTAAACAATGGCAAGTATCGCCAATCGTCGTTCATTAATGGTTTTGTATTCTGACAGTGTTAGTCCAATCGGACATGCTGTGCGTATTGTATTGGCTGAAAAAGATGTCAATGTTGAAATTAATTATATTGATGCTGATGATGTTAGACCAGAAGAACTGAATGATCTAAATCCTTATAACTCAACTCTGACGTTAATCGATCGGGATCTTGTTCTTTATGATGCACATATCATTATGGAATATCTGGATGAACGTTTTCCTCATCCTCCATTAATGCCAGTTGATCCAGTTAATAGAGCAAGAAATCGTCAATTGCGTTATAGAGTAATGCGAGATCTATATACAGCAGTAGATGAGATAGAAAGCGAAAATGAAATAGCGGCTGCTAATGCAAAAAAGGTATTACGTGATAATTTGACTTCGATTGCTCCGGCGTTTGCACAAATGCCTTATTTCATGTCAGAAGAATATTCACTCATTGATTGTTGTGTTGGTCCATTAATGTGGCGTTTGGCTCAGTATGGAATAAAGTTACCAATGTCAGCTAAGCCATTACTGGAATATGCAGATAGATTATTTGAACGTGACGCATTTCAGACAAGTATGTCAAATATAGAAAAGGAATATAACGAGGGCTGAGTTTATCTTGCTATAAGACAGAACTCTGTAACATTGTCATGAATTCTAATCGACCTTATTTATTACGAGCATTGTACGATTGGATTTGTGACAATCATCTCACCCCCTATTTGTTGGTTGATGCAACTGGCGATGATCTAAGTATTCCATTTGATTTTGTTAAAGAGAATAAAATTGTTTTAAATATTTCTCCCAGCGCAGTTCGTGATCTCGATCTAAGTAATGATTTTATAAATTTCAAAGCACGTTTTTCCGGGCAAAGCATGAACGTCTATTTTCCAGTGACTGCGGTATTAGCAATTTATGCTAACGAAAATGGTCGCGGTATGATCTTTCAGGAAGAAGATCATGAAGTTAAAAAAGACAATGAATCTATTTCAAATACTGAACCGGAAAAGAAAAAAACTAAAAAGAAAAAAGGTTCACATTTAAAAATCGTTAAGTAGCTTTTTTCTATTGCCGTGTCCCTTCATATCTAATCTTAATATTATTGGCCAGTAAGCAATTCATTTTTAAAAAAAATATACGTTTAAAAACTTATATTTTGCATTGCAGCATCCAAGTTGAAATAAATGTTTTTAATTCTGAAAATTAATTTTTTTAAAATTCATACTGAAATGTAACGTATGTCTTTGAATTACAATTTGGCTGTCTCAATTCTGCGACATCTAAATAAGTTACTTTGCGATCTTATTAATACTCTTGTAATCTGGCTGGGATAATAATAATAAAGTAACAATAGTAAGTGTTATGAGTACTTCCGCTTCATCCTACGTAAAATCGATATTACTGATAGACGACTCTAATGAGTATTGTGATCTATTGACTGCGTATTTTAAAAGTATATTGCCATCTGCAAAAATACACAGATATAACATTGCTGATGGTTGTCCTGACTCTGCATATAACTGGAAGAAATATCAGCTCGTTATTGTAGATTACGATTTAGGTAATGGAGAGAATGGACTCGATTGGATTAGAGCATGTGCTGCATCAAGTGATTTTCCGGCAGCAATTATGTTAACAGGTAAAGCTGACCAAAGTGTAATCGTTCAGGCGTTTAGATATGGCGCTCAGGACTTTTTACATAAAGCCGAACTAACTAAAATACTTCTTTTTGAATCTATTCAACGTGCAACTAAACAACACAGAGAAGAACAGGTAAAGTCTGACACAATTACTTTAAGCGCACATATTTATAATAAGAGCAGGTTTCTCAAAAAAATTGAAGAGGCAAGTAAAAATGATGTTGTGTTTGTTGTTGAGGTTGATGACTATCAAGGATTACATGATGAATTTGGCATCATAACAACAGATAAAATTTGTAGTCACATTGCCAAAGTTACTTCATCATTATTGAAAGGAAAAAAATATGAAGGTGTTGCTATTCGTTCTGGAGATGCCGCTTCAGCTGTATTGGTAAAACATCGTGTCGACTTTAATGTGGCCAAAAAGTTTGCCATTAAACTATGTGAAGAATTATCCAAACATCGTTACACTGAAAAAAATCGTGAAATCAATTATACCGTGAGTATAGGAGTAGCTGTTATCGAGAGTGATAACTTTGATGCTGAAACAGTATTTATTTCAGCAGATGTTTCATGTCGTATAGCACGTGATCAGAGAGGAAATTCGTACGCTATATATGGAGAAGCAAAAAAAGAAGACAGGGATACTAACAGTGTCAAGACACAGATAGATAATGTCTTTATAAAAAACAGAGTAAAGCCTTTTTATCAACATATTATTAAAGTGTCTGATGCACAATCCTTAATACGCAAAGAAAATCTTTATACTACGCGAATGAATTTGATTGGAAAAAGTGGAGTTGAAATAACCGCCGATCAATATATGCCAATACTTCAAAATACGAATAAATTAAATACTCTGGATAGATGGGTTATTCAATTTTGTATTAATAAACTGATAGAAGAATACAGTAAAAATTCAATAGACACTGCGTTGTTTATGACACTCACTTCATCATCGTATTCAGATGCAAGTTTATTAAAATGGTTTGAAAAACTTATCGAAGATACAGATTTCCCTGATATCGGTTATTCTCTTGTTATTGAAATAGATGTTAAGAAGTTTCTTACATTTCAAAACGAAGCAGAAAATATGATTAAAGAGCTTCGTGAAAAATACGGGATTTCTGCGGCATTACTGCATGTGCCAAATCATTCAATTCTTGGGCAATGTATGAAGCATATGCATTTTGAGTATACGCGATTTTCCCCTACATTTGGCGCGAATAAAATGACTAGTAAAGGTATGAAAAAATTGGTCGAAATTGCACATGATAATGATTCTCTAGTTATTGCTGATAAACTGGAAACAGGGGAGAGTCTTGGAGCAGCTATTGAAGCAGGTGTAGATTATGTTTCTGGATATATCATTCAGCCACCACAAGAGCAGATTGAAGTAGAAGAATCTATGGAAATCTGAATATATTGATTATTGGGCGATAATCAGTCGAGCAGCCTGAAGTTCATATTTTGCATTAGCGATTACTTCTTTACAGGCGTGAAGTTGTTCTTCAAAAAATTCTATTTCTTCTTTTCTTATTGATGCATTATTCTTTCTAAGTTGTTTTAAACGTTCTATTTCATTTGTTAGTAAATTATCTACACGTTGCTGAGCTTCCTCTTTTACCTTTGGTAATTTTGATTGACTAAATTTCATTGCAAAGTCGATCATAGTTTCCAGTTCAGCTTTAATTTGCTTGATAATTGCATGTGAAGTTTGGCGATCAATCTTCATGTTGATTATATTAAGTTTTTTAAGCGTCAGTAATTTAGAATAATCTTTTCGATCTTTACTGATAAGCGTACGTAGCGGTGTTATTGGTAGATAACGATCTATCTGCAAGTGCTTAGGTGCTATCGAACTAATACTCGAAAAGGTCTCAAGTAGTATTGTACCAGGCTCAATTCCGTCCATTTCTATTGTTGTTATACAGGTATTTCCTATCTCGCTTTTTAATACCATTTCGATTGCTTCAGAAACCATAGGATGTTCCCAGCTTACAAAAGAAAGATCTTCTCGACTTAAAGCCTTGATACGATCAAAGGTAACAGTAATGCTTTCATCTCCAAGCCCAGGAAAATAGCCCGTCCGCATTTGGTCACTGGGATGCAATATCCAGGTATTTTCAGAATGTTCTTCATGATCAACACCGTATGTGTCTAGCATATCTTCCATGTAATTCATCAATAGTAGAGGTTCTTCTTCAGCTTTGATTGTGTTAATGATGCTCTCTGCGATATCTTTGCGACAAGAATTTAATTCAACCAATCGATCACGGCCGTCATGCATTTTTTGTTTGACGTTAGTAGTGTAATGATTGGTATCGTCAATTAGTGAACTGATATTGATGTCTGGATTATTAAGTGCTTCATTTATTGGTTTTTCAAATTTTTCATAAATAGTATAGGCAGCAGCACAACTTTGTAGAAAAATATTAAGACCTTTGTGATACCAGTTAAATAAAACTTCTTGCGCCGAGTTTTCGATATAAGGAACGTGTATCTTAATAACTTCTGTTTGACCTATACGATCAAGTCTACCGATTCGTTGTTCCAGTAAGTCAGGATTTAAAGGTAAATCAAATAAGACAAGATGATGGGCAAACTGAAAATTACGTCCTTCACTTCCTATTTCAGAGCAGACCAAGACTTGTGCTCCTATTTCAGTGTCAGCAAAATATGCAGCAGCTCGGTCGCGTTCAATAATGCTAAGTCCTTCATAAAAAGCGGCACTGCGAATCCCCATCTTCAGCTGTAAATGCTTTTCAAGACTGGCTGCAGTTGTTGAGTTTGCACAGATGACCAATATTTTCTCGGATTTTAATTCTTTTACCAGACCTAACAAATATTGAATTCTAGGGTCCTGTTTTAACCAATCATTGTTTTCAATTTCCATTTCAGGAAATAAAGTCTGCTTTCCAGAAAGTGATGAATAAAGTTCAGGATACTTAAGAGGCGTGCTATGTAGCTCTCTTTCAGGAAAGCCTTTTATAGCTTCGCGTGTATTACGAAGAAATACACGACCGGTACCATGGCGATCTAATAGTTTGGAAACAATATTTTCACGTTCAGTAATATCAGGTTTATTGCTATCAGGTGCTTCATCATCTAAATAGGTGTTTAATAGAGTCAGTATTTCATTTGTTAAAGGCTCATCAGGTGTATCTAACAATGTTTTCACGATTGCACTGAGCTGTTGATAATCTTTTTCTTCATTTAAAAAATCATCAAGGTTATGAAAGCGAGCCGGATCAAGTAAACGTAATCGGGCAAAATGACTTTCGGCGCCAACTTGCTCTGGTGTTGCGGTTAACAATAATAAACCACGACATTGATTGGCAAGTGCTTCAATACAACGATAATCATGTCCATCATCGCCTTCAGCCCAATGCAAGTGGTGTGCTTCATCAATAACAACCATATCCCAGTCAGCTTTCAGAGCATGATTAAATAAACCAGGATCACTGGTTAACAAGTCCAGGCTGCAAATAATTAATTGTTCACTTTCAAACGGATTACCTTCTTCTTCACTTAATGCTTGTAATCTATGTTCGTTAAATAATGAAAAACGCAAATTAAAACGGCGTAACATTTCAACTAACCATTGATGACTAAGTGTACTTGGTACAACGATTAAAATTCGGCTTGCCAGTCCAGTATGTAATTGATAATGCAAGATCATGCCTGCTTCAATAGTTTTTCCCAGACCAACTTCATCAGCCAGCAAAACTCGTGGTGCATAACGTTTGGCTACTTCGTATGAAATGTAAATTTGGTGAGGTAACAAATTTGTTCTGGAGCCCAGTAGGCCTTTTACTGACGATTGCTGTAATCTATGTAACTGTAGAAGTGTTTCGCAACGCAAGCGATAGGCTTTTAAGTTATCAAGTTGTCCGCTAACAAGGCGCTGTTTCGGTGTAGTCAGTTCAATAAAACAATTTAAATCTAATTCATCAATTTTAAGTTCTTGACCTTCTTCGTCTGTAGCGTAATAAATTATTCGACCTTGAAATGATTCCAGTCGAATGACTTTTAAAGTCTGTTCGTTCTGAGTAAGGATTGATTCTCCAACTTTATGTTCTATTCGAGTTAGTGGAGCGCTATCTATTGCATATAGACGCTGTTCGTCAGCAGCAGGAAAGCTGATTTCCACGCGTCGACCTTCTACATTAACAATAATACCTAATCCAAGCTCGGTTTCTGTATGACTAACCCAGCGCTGACCAACAACAAACTCTGACACGTGATTTACCTGATATAATATTTTATAGCTGAAAGGCTGCGGATTTTATCAGGCAGACCAGCTTTTGGGTATTCATAACTCGCTATAATTAAATTAAATAATGTCTTTAGAAAAAATATATCAGCTCAAACCCGAAGAAAGTCAATTGCTCTATTCTGGCTTAATCGATAATAAAAGTATTGAAGTGCGTGAATGGGGCCAGT
>JBFIIJ010000021.1:0-14950 GCA_041601315.1 Gammaproteobacteria bacterium | reverse complement strand
ACAGTAATGATAAGAAAAAAACTTAAAATCACAGCTGACACCATGCCAAGTTTTTTTCTTGCTACCTGTCGCCACGGCGCACATAAATGTTCTCTTTTACGCGCATATAATATGTATACGAATGTAACTGCTAATAATAGATACAGTAACGCGTCAGTTTTTAATAAGACATAATCAAATGACATGACTACGACTCCAACCTGACACGCGGATCAACCATCGTGTATGAAATATCGGTTAGAATTAATCCCAGGATATAAAGTACAGAGCCGAGAAATACCATTGACCGCACAATAGCAAAATCCTGACTGCCAATTGCGTCAATCGTATAACTTCCTAAGCCCGGAATACTAAAGAATGATTCCGTGATTAAACTTCCCATGAATAATAAAGGTAAGACGACAACGACACCGGTTAATATAGGAATCAAGGCATTCTGCAAAACATGTTTATAAAGAACGGTAACTTCTGCTAAACCTTTTGCACGCGCAGTTCTGACATAGTCTTTGTTAATCTCTTCCAGAAAGATAGTTCGATACCAACGCGTACCACTGCCAATACCACCAATAACGCCGACGATAACCGGCAAAACTAAAAACTTGATTGCATCAAGGCCAGTGTCATAACCGGATATCGGAACCAGGTGTAGTAATTTACTAATAAGAAACTGCCCACCTATAATATAAAACAAACCGGAAATAGACATCATCACTACACACAGAACGACTCCCCAAAGATCAATGTAGGTTGCTCTGAAAAAGGCCGCCAACAATGCAAAACTGATATTTACCATTAGACCGACTATTAAGATAGGAATCGCAATAGCAAGACTCGGCCACATTCGTTGCTGTATGTCATATCCAATATCACGACCACTATCAGATTGACCAAAGTCAAAAGCGAATAACTTAATCGAATTTTCAAAAAATATGGTTTGTTGTATTACTTCTAATCCTTGTTTATCTGAATTCCAGAATAATGGTTTGTCATAACCACGTTCTGTTTTCCATTTAACAATTGCTTCTGCTGTGACATATTTTTCACCCAGATGTAAGCGCGCCATATCATCTGGCGAATTCACAACAAAAAACAAAACAAAGGTAATGATATTAACGCCGATCAAAATCGGGATAGCGTAAAGTATTCTTCTTATAATATAAGCGAACATTAAACTGTCTCTTTTTGTCTGCGTCGGTAGGTAATCATTGCCGGTATCATACTGATTACTAATAAGACAGTTATGATTATGATCGGCATGACAACAGGTTTATTCCATTCGTTTCGTTTTTCCGCTCGAAGCACCGGATCAATGGTTTTATATTTAAGTGTATTTCGCGCCATCAGATTTGGTTTCGCATTGCCATACCAACTATGATACAAAGAGTATGCCTTTGGATGAAATCCCCACATCCAGGGTGCTTCACGTCTTGTTATTTCAATCATTTGATCAATTATCGCTTGTCGCTCCGGTCCATTAGAAGATGCTTTCATTTTTACAAACAACTCATCGAATTCCTTGTTTTGAAAATTAGATGCGTTTTCACCACTGTGTTCGACCTTTGAACTTGGACCATAAAGCAAAAACATAAAGTTTTCCGGATCGGGGTAATCTGCATTCCAACCCCAGTTATAAATTTGTGCGGTACCCTTTCGTATTTTTTCCTGAAAGCGATTGTAATCTGTGCCGCGAATAACTAATTGAATATTGAGTTTTTCAAATTGTTTGCGATACCAGTTTAAAATGCTCTTACTACCCGCGCCTGCTGACAAAGTATCAAGATAAAGTACAAGTGGTTCACCTGTTTCCCTATCACGACCATCCGGATAACCTGCTTCGGCTAATATTTTTTTAGCTTCATCAATGGATTTACGTTTTGGTTTACCGTTTACCCAATCATAAACATAATGGTTAATACCCTCTTCTCCACCTTTATAACCGAAGATACCGGGAGGAATGGGACCTTGCGCAGGAATACCTCGTCCATTAGCAAAAATGGAAATCAGTTCTTCATAATCAACAGCAATTGAAACGGCTCGTCTTAAAAGTCTGGCACGTTCACTATCGCCACCAATAACTTCATCTTTCATATTGAAACCCATGTATGAAGTTGTTGGTTGTACCGCTGTTAATAACTTAATCCCTTTTTCACGCATATCGACTGTTAATTCCGGATCACCGGTATCACCAAACTGAATCGCTTGATCAAAACTGTCTGAAATTATTCCTGATGTATCGAAGTAACCTTGTAAAAATTTATTCCATTCAGGAATCGCTTCTTTTTCAAGACTGTAATAAGCCTTATCGATAAAAGGCATAGTTTGTCCGGCTTGTTTTAGAAAACCATCTGCTTCATCAGTTGGTTCACCTGAATCTGGATAAGTTTCACCATGATAATTAGGGTTGCGTTCCAATATCATATGTCGATTAGGATTATTGGCCGTCAACATATAAGGCCCAGTGCCAACAGGGTACCAATCCAGACTTAGATTTCTTTCTTCCATACCATCTTGCGAATAAAACAAATCCACTTCCCATGGCACGGGAGAAAAAAAGTACATCGATAACCAATAAATAAACTGCGGGTATTTTTGATTCAGTCTGATCTCATACGTGTAACGGTCTATTACTTTTGCACCGGCAAAATCGTGTTGTCTAAGATCGATAAACGAATCATCTTCTTTACTGATAATTTGCAGCTCTTGTCCAAGTTCTTTCAGGCCTAGGATATATTTAGACATGAAACCCGCTAACGGAGAATGTATACCGGGTTTAACCAAACGTTTAATTTGATAAACAAAATCTTCAGCGATTAATTCGCGCGTGCCTATGTCCTTAAAATCTGAGAGAACATCAATATTTTCAAGTTCAGCTTCTTTTAAATTATGATAAACATATTTTTCTGAAACATTTTTTGCAAATGCCGGATGTGGTTGATAGGTAATACCTTGTTTAATCGTAATACGATAGACAGTCTGTTTTACATCATCATTTGCGGCATCAGCCGGAAGGATATTGTTTTGCTCATCCAGATAGATTGGTTGTGGCAATTCCGATGCAGACAAGGGAACCAGTTCATAAGGTCTTTTAAGAAAATGATATTGCAACGCCGGTTCGTATATCTGTCCGAGAATAACGGCTTCATTTTCGGAATAGGACGATGCAGGGTCTAAATGTTTTGGCCGTTCTGAAAACGAATCATAATATATACTCCCAATTGAGTCTTTTTCAGGGTACGGGTTATTCCAGGCCGATTGCTCACAACCAGTACAAAGCAAAAAAAGACTGAGAAATAGCCAACTGGAAGGTGGGATTTTTCTATTTATTATTTTTATGTATTTTGTCAGCACGTATCCATTATAAACGTGGACGTTTTTCTGTACACTTTGATATTTAAAGACTCATAATAATAATATTCAGAAGGATAAACAGATGGGATTACTTGATAATAAACGTGCTCTAATCGTTGGTGTCGCTAGCAATCGTTCAATTGCCTGGGGTATTGCGCAGGCTATGCATCGTGAGGGTGCTGAAATAGCCCTAACCTATCAAAACGACAAATTACGTGGCAGAGTTGAAAAATTTGCAGAAGAACTCGGCTCTGAAATCGTTGTACCTTGTGATGTTGCTAGTGATGAACAAATTACAGCTGTTTTCGAGCATTTGGATGACTATTGGGATGGACTCGATATATTGGTTCATTCTGTCGCTTTTGCTCCAAAAGAACAGCTTGATGGTGAATATCTGGAAAATGTGACTCGCCAGGGCTTTTTGACCGCGCACGAAATCAGTTCATACAGTTTTGCTGCCCTTGGCGACGCTTCCAGAGAAATGATGAAGGGCCGCAATGGTTCCATGTTAACGCTTAGCTATATTGGTGCTGTGCGCGCCATGCCTAACTACAATGTTATGGGCGTTGCTAAGGCTAGCCTTGAAGCTAACGTTCGTTATATGGCATCCAGTCTTGGCCCAGAAGGTATACGCGTCAACGCGATATCAGCAGGCCCTATTCGTACACTGGCATCTTCAGGTATTAGTGGTATGCGTGATTTCCTTAATCATGTCGAAAAAGTTTCTCCTTTGAGACGTAATGTTACGATTGATGAAGTCGGAAATGTTGCCGCATTTATGTGTTCTGACTACGCGTCGGCGATTACAGGTGAAATCACTTATGTCGATTCGGGTTTCAACTCAATTGGTATGGCATAAAGCCATACCTAATATCACAGCACTGATTAATTATGTCTTTTAGTGAAAACAAATTAATCATTGCAATTTTGATTGGTGCCATTGCCGGCATATTTTGTGGCTGGTTTTATGGTTCCGCAATGGCATCTGTAGCATGGATTGGTGATTTATTCCTTGATACTTTGAAAATGATGATTGTGCCATTGATCGTAGCGGCTGTTATCAGTGGTGTGACTTCGCTGGGTGATATACGAAAGCTTGGTAAGGTTGGTGGAGCAACAATACTTTACTATGCTGCAACCACGGCTTTGGCTGTTTTAATAGGTCTATTTGTTGTTAATCTGATTCAACCCGGTATTGGTATTGGTCAGGCAAGCCCTGAATTAACAGAACAATTATCTAATCGACCTGATGCGGGCTTCATAGAAATTATTCGCTCTCTAATAAGTCCCAATATCATAAACGCCGCAGCTAACATGCAATTATTACCCTTAATTGTATTTTGTTTGTTATTTGCTGCCGCTTTAACAACCGTTGGTGATAAAAACGTGACCATCATCCGTTTTTTCGATGGCTTAAATGAAGTCATGATGAAACTGGTTATATGGGTAATGGTTTTTGCTCCTATCGGTATTTTTGCATTGATTGCAGGAAAAATTGGTAATGCCGGAGGCGGTGAAGCAGTTAAACAAGAATTGTTAGCCGTAGGAAGTTATTGTTTCACTGTTATTCTTGGTCTTTCGATCCATTTTATTGTTCTTTTCATTATTCTTATTTTCTTTAGTAACAAAGGTAGAGACTACTTATTCTCGTTATTACGCGCCCTAGTCACCGCGTTTGGTACCGCCAGTTCATCGGCTACTTTACCTTTAACAATGGAATGTGCTCTGGAAGCAGGTGTCGATAAACGTTCAGTTAAATTTGTGCTGCCTTTAGGTGCGACAGTAAATATGGACGGCACGGCACTTTATGAATCTGTTGCTGTAATGTTTATTGCACAGGCTTATGGAATTTCCATGGGAATTGGTGAACAGACTATTATCTTTGTTACTGCGACATTGGCCGCGATTGGTGCGGCAGGAATTCCACAAGCCGGATTAGTTACCATGTTAATCGTACTGGAAGCAGTTAACTTGCCAGCAGAAGGTATTGGTTTAATCCTTGCTGTAGACTGGTTTCTAGATAGATTCAGAACAACCGTCAATGTTTGGGGTGATAGCGTTGGTGCAGCAGTGATTGAATCCTACTTACCTAAAGAAAATACTTAACTTAAATATTTTCTTTAAAGAATTTAATATCAGAATTACTTTTGGCGTTCCGAATAAACTGTTGCCATTCCTGTGTACCACGACTTCGTTTTAATTCAAGTTCAGTCGTTTTGCTTAACGCTTCACCTTCTTCGCCTTCAGCAATTTCACCATCATGTACTGCTGTTACAATCACAATAGAATAGTCCCCACTACCTAATCGATTACTAGTAATGATTGGTTTATCCGTTGGGATACCTACCTGAAAAGCACTACGTAATACAGCTCGACTAACATTAACATCATCACGCTTGGTATTTTCAACAGTTGTCCATTCAGGTTTAATTTCACTCGTTAATGAATCTGTAGCTACACCTGACTCAAGTTGTTGCACAATTGCGGCACTGGCTTCTTTTATTTTCTCAGCGGCATGTTCAACTCTAATAGCAGCAATAACTTCATCACGCACATCTTCCAATGCTTTCGTTTTAGCAACCTGATGCTCTAAGACTCTTAAAACAACAATATGATTATCGGATAACTCAATAGCATCACTATTCTGGCCAGAACTAATTAATTCTGGATTAAAGCTACTGGAAATAATTTGAGGTTTTGATAAGAGCCCCTCAGTTTCACTATTTTGACTGAAAAAAACCGTTTCAACTATATCTTTGCCTATAGCATCAGCTGCCATTTCGAGAGTATTAGGATGCTCATAACTTAAATTTGTTAATTGATCAGCTAATTCAAAAAAGTGTAACTCAGCTTGAGCTTGCTTGTAATCATGCTCTACTTGTTCAGCTACTTTTTCATAAACATTTTTCGGTCCGCCTCTTACTTCACCAACTTTAACAATGTTTAATCCTTTTTTAGTTTGAATAACATCACTAACAGCACCTTCATCAGAAGCGAAAAGAAATTCATCAATTTCTTTCTCCAGAATACCTTTTGTTATAAAAGAGTTTTCACTAAATTGCAGTGCAGCTTTACCTTCTTCAGTAAAACTTTCTAATACTTCTTCAAATGATTTTCCTTCTTTAACCAGAGCCAAAGCTGAGTCAATAACTTTTTTTGCTGCTGCTAACTCTTCTTCTGTTGCTTCTTTTATATTTTTATCTGCATCCTCAGTAGCTGTTTGTACAAACAACTTGGTTATTGTTCGTTGTTCAACAACGTCATATTTATCCTTATTGTCGTTATAATATGCACGTAAACTTTCTTCATCAGTTTCAATTGTGTTTGCCAATTCATTTACATCTAGTTCCAAATAAGCAATTTTAACTTTTTCTGGATCGGCAAATTTTTCAGGATTGGCTTTATAAAAAGCGTCTATTTCTGCTTCATTAATTTCGATTGTTTCATCAATAAATGAGGCGAGACTTAATGTTGCGTAGGTTAGGTCACGTGTTTGTGATTTGAGTCGAAGAATGCTTTCTAACTCTGAATCCAAAACAAAAAGACTGTCAGATAAGCCTGCTTGTAATTGTTCAGATAATAAATCCATACGTAGTTGAGATTCGAAATAAACTGGATCCATACCCATACTACTTACTGCGCGATCATATTTCAGACGATCAAAACCATTTTCACCTTTAAAAAACTCAAGGTTTTTAATTGTATTAACTACTTTTTCATTTGTTACACGCAAACCATTGTTTTTAATAACCTGATTGACTAACTCAGTATCAACCAGTTTTTGCAAGGTTTGTTCTTTAACAAATTCCTCTTCCTCTAAAGAAAGAGCATCGCCACCCAACACTGACTGCATTTGTTGACGAAGCGTATAAAAAGATCGTTGAAATGTCTGATATTTAATTTCGGTACCGTTAACAGTGGCTACAAATATATCACCACCTCCGAAATAAGAACTCACTCCCCAAAAAGCGAATGAAATAATTAATGCGCCGACAATGATACCGGCTACCCAACCTGAAGCTTTATCTCTTATTATTCCTAACATGACATACTCAACTTTCTTATCTTGTAAATTAAAACGGGCGTATCACTTTAGATGATACACCCGAAAAATATGTTGGCGGAGTGGACGGGACTCGAACCCGCGACCCCCGGCGTGACAGGCCGGTATTCTAACCAACTGAACTACCACTCCGGAGTGTGTTCTGTGTTCTTAATTTTTAAACTTGGTGGGTGCTGTGGGGCTCGAACCCCCGACATTCGCCGTGTAAAGGCGACGCTCTACCAACTGAGCTAAGCACCCCAGACGGCGCGCTAGTTTATGGCATCCTTGAGTGCTTTTCCAGCTTTAAAACCAGGAACTTTTGAAGCTTTAATTTTAATAGCTTCACCGGTTCTTGGATTACGACCAGTACGTGCTGCACGCTTACGAACTGAGAATGTACCAAATCCAACTAAAGTAACGGTGTCTCCCTTTTTGAGAGCTTTGGTTATCGCTTCAATTGCTGCATCTAATGCTCTACCTGCAGCCGCTTTTGAAAGATCAGCAGAATCTGCAACAGCATCGATAAGTTCAGCTTTATTCATAATAAATATTCCCCTTGTTAATAATTTCCCTCAAAACCAGTCGATGTGTTACTGGAGAGGTTGTTTTGATTTTATATGACCCGTATGCCTCTAAGCGATAGATTTATACCAAGAGCTGAAATATGCGTCAAGCAATGCTTTCAAACAGACTGAAAAAAACTAATGTGGTCGGATTAAATCGTTTTTACCTTTTCCTATAACATCTTCTGACTTAACTATATCAGATTTTGATTGGCTTTTGGCGATCGGCTTTGGCATTTTTTCCAACGCAACTTCTAGCACTTCGTCTATCCATCTTACTGGTCGTATATCAAGATTTTGTTTTATATTTTTTGGTATCTCGGATAATTCTCGATCATTCTCGTAAGGTATTAATACTGTTTCAATTCCACCTCTTAAAGCAGCTAGTAATTTTTCTTTCAAACCACCAATCGGCAATACTTCACCTCGAAGTGTAATTTCACCTGTCATGGCAACGCTGGATTTTACCGGGATTTTACATAACGCAGATACAAGTGCGGTACACATGCCAACACCGGCACTCGGACCATCTTTAGGTGTCGCGCCTTCCGGAACATGTATATGAAAGTCATGTTCTTTGTAAAATTCATGATCGATACCGAGAATATCACTGCGACTACGAACAACGGTCATCGCTGCCTCAATGGACTCCTGCATGACTTCGCCCAGTTTACCTGTGCGAGTAATCTTACCTTTGCCATCAACCATTGCTGCTTCAATTGTCAGTAACTCGCCACCTACTTCGGTCCAGGCAAGTCCAGTAACCTGACCTATACGATTTTCTTCTTCGGCTTTACCGTAACGAAAACGTTTAACGCCTAATAAAGACTCTAGTTTTTTCTGTGTGACAATAATGCCTTTATCTGTCGGTTTAATTAGAATTTGCTTAACAATCTTTCTACAGATATTAGCAATTTCTCGTTCTAGACTACGAACACCCGCTTCTCGTGTGTAATAACGAATTATATCTCGAATAGCACTTTCCCTAATAACAACTTCATCTTTCTTTAAACCGTTTCGTTCAAACTGTTTAGGAACGAGATAACGCTGGGCAATATTTATTTTTTCATCTTCGGTATAGCCAGATAAACGAATTATTTCCATTCGATCTAAAAGCGGCCCGGGAATGTTTAAACTATTTGCTGTTGTAACAAACATCACTTCTGACAAATCATAATCAACTTCAAGATAGTGATCATTGAATGTACTGTTTTGTTCCGGGTCAAGCACTTCAAGTAATGCTGAAGCCGGATCGCCACGCGAATCCATCGCCATCTTATCTATTTCATCTAATAAAAAAAGTGGGTTTTTCTTACCTACTTTTGACATGCCCTGAACAATTTTTCCCGGCATAGAACCAATATAAGTACGACGATGTCCTCGAATTTCAGCTTCATCTCTTACACCACCTAGAGACATACGAACAAATTTACGACTTGTTGCTCTGGCTATTGAACGACCTAATGAAGTTTTACCGACACCAGGAGGACCAACCAAACACAAGATGGGGCCTTTCATTTTTTTGACACGTTGTTGTACTGCTAAATATTCGAGAATACGTTCTTTAACTTTTTCAAGACCATAATGATCTTCTTCGAGAATTTCTTCTGCTTTTGTAATTTCTTGCGAGATTTTACTACGTTTTTTCCAGGGAACACCGACAAGCCAGTCAATATAATTACGAACAACTGTCGCTTCAGCAGACATTGGCGACATCATTTTTAATTTATTTAATTCTGATACCGCTTTCTGCTTTGCTTCCTTATGCATTCCTGCTTTTTCAATCTTATCAGTCAGTTCATCAATTTCATTAGGAACGTCATCCATTTCACCTAATTCTTTCTGTATCGCTTTCATCTGTTCGTTCAGATAATACTCACGCTGACTCTTTTCCATTTGTGATTTAACGCGGCCTCGAATGCGTTTTTCTACTTGCAACAGATCAATTTCTGATTCCATTAAATGTATAAGATGTTCGAGTCGTTCTTTGATATCGATAATTTCGAGAACATGTTGTTTCTCTTCAATTTTGATCGACATATGAGCTGCAATCGTATCAGCAAGACGACTGGCATCATCAATACTTGCTAGCGAAGAAATTATTTCAGGAGGTACTTTCTTATTTAATTTTACATACTGTTCAAACTGATTCATTGCTGAACGTGCATGAACATCCATTTCTTGTTCATCGACAACAACTGCTTCAAGCAACTCAACATCAGCAACAAACATCCCTTCAACTTCTTTATACTCTTTAATACTTGCTCTGGCTGTTCCTTCGACTAACACTTTAATTGTGCCATCGGGTAGCTTCAATAATTGCAATATATTCGCCATTGTTCCTATGTCATAAGTTTCATCCTGACCTGGATCATCTTCTGCAGCACTTTTTTGAGCGACGAGTAAAATTTGTTTATTACCTTCCATTGCCTTATCCAGAGCTTTAATGGATTTTTCCCGGCCAACAAATAAGGGAATAACCATATGCGGATAAACAACAACATCGCGTAGAGGTAGTACCGGAAGAGCTTCAGTTTCTTGTGTCATAAAAACCTTTTAATATGTATATTTTTCGTTTCTCAAATAAGAGCTTAAGTATATCTTCTTCTTAATATTGTGACTTAATTATCTCTTTCAAGAGGGTATTAGTTGTCATGCATGAATCATGCAACTGAACGACAGGAAAAAACGGAAATTACTATTCGGATGCCACCTTCGACATCTCTGAGCCTTCATAGATCATCAATGGTTCAGACTCACCGTTTATCACACCTTCATCTATAACCACCTTGGTAACATCATCCATTGAGGGTAAATCATACATCGTATCCAAAAGAACATTTTCCATAATTGAACGTAGTCCACGTGCACCTGTTTTGCGTTCCATGGATTTTCTGGCAACAGCACGTAAAGCATCGTCGCGAAACTCTAAGTCGCAACCTTCCATATCAAATAGTCGAGTATATTGCTTGGTGATTGCATTTTTTGGCTCAAGCAATATTTGCAATAATTGCTCTTCATCAAGTTCAGATAAAGTTGCTGCGACAGGTAAACGTCCGACAAACTCCGGAATTAACCCATATTTAATGAGATCTTCAGGTTCTACCGTATGAATTACTTCACTGATACTCTTCTTATCATCTTTGCCTTTTACTTCTGCAGAGAATCCAATGCCACCCTTTTCTGAACGTTCACGAATAATGCGATCCAAACCGGCAAAGGCACCGCCGCAAATAAATAAAATATTAGCTGTGTTTACTTGCAAAAATTCCTGTTGAGGGTGTTTTCGTCCACCTTGAGGCGGAACAGAAGCAATTGTACCTTCAATCAATTTTAATAAGGCTTGTTGTACACCTTCACCGGAGACATCACGCGTGATTGAAGGGTTATCGGATTTACGTGAAATCTTGTCAATTTCATCAATATAAACAATGCCTGTTTGTGCTTTATCAACATCGTAATCACATTTCTGCAATAATTTTTGAATGATGTTTTCAACGTCTTCACCAACATAACCAGCTTCAGTTAAAGTGGTCGCATCAGCAATAGTAAAAGGCACATTGAGTAAACGTGCCATCGTTTCAGCTAGTAGTGTTTTACCACTACCGGTGGGACCAATTAATAGGACATTACTTTTTGAAAGTTCAACATCCGACTTTTTTATTCCCTGTTCAAGGCGTTTGTAGTGATTATAGACAGCAACGGAAAGAATCTTCTTCGCTCTTTCCTGACCGATAACATACTCATCAAGAATATGGTTAATTTCATGAGGAGTAGGAAGCGCTGTACCGACACCTGTAACCGATTTTTCCTGAATTTCTTCACGAATAATGTCATTACACAATTCGACACATTCATCACAGATAAAAACAGAAGGGCCTGCAATCAGTTTCCTGACTTCATGTTGGCTCTTACCACAGAAGGAACAATATAATAGACGATCTCCATCGCCGTTTTTACCCTCTTTATTATCAGCCATTAGTTACTCCTAACAGTTTTATACAATCGGACATATTTATTCTGATTTCTTTTTTGCTTCTTTTGGCCCATCTTTAGGCAAACTCGCTCTTTCATTTAATACATTATCGATTAAACCGTAATCTTTTGCAGCTTCTGCATTCATAAAATTATCACGATCCGTGTCTTTTTGAATTGTTTCTAATGTCTGACCAGTATGATTAGCAAGAATAAGATTTAGACGCTCACGAACGTATAAAATTTCACGTGCATGAATATCAATGTCTGTTGCCTGCCCTTGAAAACCACCTAATGGTTGGTGGATCATAATACGTGAATGAGGAAGACTATAACGCTTTCCTTTTTCGCCACCTGCCAGCAATAGCGAACCCATACTCGCCGCTTGTCCAAGACACATGGTGCTGACATTGGGTTTTATAAATTGCATGGTATCGTAAATACTCAAACCTGCAGTCACTGAACCACCAGGAGAATTAATATAAAAATGGATATCTTTGTCAGGGTTTTCTGATTCAAGAAAAAGAAGTTGTGCAACAATGATATTTGCAACGTTGTCTTCTACAGGCCCCACCAAAAAGATGATGCGTTCTTTAAGAAGTCGAGAATAGATATCGTAGGATCTTTCGCCCCTCGACGTCTGTTCAACGACCATTGGCACTAAATTTAGCGCTTGTGTTTCGATGTTATTCATAGTCATCCATATCGGACAATAGCTGCAATAACTTTAGACTGCAGTCTGCCCTTTATTCATTATTTCGTCAAACGTACATGCTTTATCTGTAACACTAGCATGCCCCAATACCCAGTCTACAACACCGTCTTCCATGGCCAACGCCTCAACTTCAGCCAGATTTTTTTGATCTGAGTAATACCAATTTATAACTGAATTTGGATCTTCGTAACCCGATGCTGCCTGTTCTATCATTGCACGAACTTTTGCAGGATCCGCTTTTAATTCATTTTGCTTGATAATTTCACCCACAATTAACTGCAAGGAAACACGTTTTTCAGCCTGTTCGGTAAATAATCCATTATCTGCGTCACCGATTGCTCCGGCATCCATACCTTGTTGTTTTAGTCTCTCTGCCAGTTCATGTTTCACTCGATGCTGTTCATTTGCCACTAAAGACTGTGGAAGCTCGACTTCATTTGATTCACGAAGCGCTTCAAACACCTTATCTTTTAACTGGCGACGTAAGGTTAATTCGACTTCACGCTCCATATTCCGTCTAATCTCGGCATGAAAGGTTTCTTCTTTGCCATCTTTTACGCCAAATTGTTCCATAAAGCTTGCATCAATTTCCGGCAAAACTGTTTCATTAACAAGGTTGACCTTCACTTTAAATTCAGTCTCTTTTCCTTTTAATTCTTCATTTCCGTATTCATCCGGGAATTTCAAATTTAGAGTTACTTCGTCCCCAGCTGATTTCCCAACAAGTCCTTCTTCAAAACCTTCAATAAAGTTTTTAGACCCTAACTCAAGGTCGTGATTTTCAGCCTTTCCGCCTTCAAAAGCGACACCATCCATAAAACCTTCAAAATTAATATTCACGATATCGCCATCTTTTGATGCTCTTTCGACAGGCTTTAATTCACGTCGTTGTTTACGCAGCATTTCAATCATGCCTAAGACATCCTTCTCCGTCACTTCACAAACCGGCTTCTCGACTTTGATATCGGACATAGGTTTAAGAGTCACTTCAGGATAAATTTCAAAAATAGCGGTATAGGCTAGATCCTTGCCCACTTCATCATTCAATTCATCAATTCTAGGTTGACCTGCAGGCTTTAAACTTTCCTGATTAATAGCTTCATAAAGACTGGATTGGACCAATTCACCGACAACCTCTTTTCGTACCTGCTCACCATATCGCCCTTGAATCACTTTCAAAGGCACTTTACCGGGACGAAACCCCTGTATCTTGGTTGTTTTCGTCATATTTTGTAGACGATTACTCACCGCAGAACTGATTTGATCTTCGGGTAACTCGACGCGAACTTTACGTTCGAGCGAACTGGTACTTTCTACTGATACTTGCATCCTTTTAATAAACCTCAAATATTAAATAAATTCAATACCTTAACTAATTATCTCGTGACCACGAGATAATTAAGTTAAGACATATATTAATCGTGCGAAAGGAGAGACTCGAACTCTCACATCTTTCGATACTGGTACCTAAAACCAGCGCGTCTACCAATTCCGCCACTCTCGCATGTTATTTGGCTCAAGAAACAAACTGTTTCTCTGATTTTTAATAAGCACAAACCGTTCCGCTAATACTGTTCACTAACTTCCAAGTATAATTATACTTCAGCTATTAACCTATGGATTGTTTTAAATTTGAATATAACAGAGGGGTTAAAGAATAACGTTTTTAAAAACATTCTTCAGCAAATGATTTACAAACTCTCCTGCAATTCCGACTACCCGTTCTAGGATTAAGTATACAGTCTTCCCCCCATTTATCACATACCGTCAGACATTTTTTCTCTTCGGCTTTGTCATAATCATCAGGTAACTGTAGCTCTCCATCTAATGGTTTAACGCTACGTTCATTATCATCTTCTGAATAAACAGGAACAGATACTGACAATGTAAACATCATCAATACCGCAATCAAACTATAAGTTAATTTATTATGTATCATACTTTTTTAGACAGTTATTCCTGCTTATGTTCCAACGATATGCGTTATTGTAATGTTTAATATCATTCTGTCACCTATATGCAGAATATAATACTAATATACATTGAACTATATTTATGTTGGAAATAATAATGGTGGGCCGTGTAGGGGTCGAACCTACGACCTTGGGATTAAGAGTCCCCTGCTCTACCAACTGAGCTAACGGCCCGTTTGCTTTACAAGCATGATTATATGGGGTGACTGATGGGACTCGAACCCACGACGACCGGAATCACAATCCGGGGCTCTACCAACTGAGCTACAGTCACCATAAACCATCCTGTTCTGGCGCGCCTGGCAGGATTCGAACCTGCTACCCTCGGCTT
>JBFIIJ010000020.1:0-15040 GCA_041601315.1 Gammaproteobacteria bacterium | reverse complement strand
TTAAAGATCGTACTAACTATTTATTTAGTTGCTATTTACCAAGTGGCATTTTAATCAGGTTTCCCGGACCAAGAACATCATCGCCACGCGCCATAAAATAAGCATAAAGATTATCCAGGTTATCCATCACCCGCTTATTTGTTTTATGTGGTTTCATAAAAGTGCCGGAACGACCGTTGGTGACAACATCAACAAACTCATCTTTCGATATTTTTTTTGTCACACTTTCACCAAGATTCGGACCGATCGCGCCGCTGCCACCCTGACCATGACAACCACCACAACCGCCGCCGTTATAGGTTTTCCAACCTTCGATAGCATTAGCACTGATCGCCCCATCAATAAATTGATAAGGTTTATCAGCTGAAACGGCTCCGGCAACAACTTCTGTTTCTTCCTGTACTTCCTTAGCTACTTCTGTAACAGTTTCTTTAACTTCTGTAGTTTCTATTACAGGCGAAGCTATTTCTTCCACTGTTTCCGATGCAGATTCCACAACAGGTGCCTCTGCCACTTCAACAGGTAACTGAACTGCCTTTTCTTCGGAAATTACTGCTGCTTTTTCCTGCGGTGCTTCACTATCATCACCACAAGCAGTCAATAAAGCGGTCGAAATAAACAGGAATAAAATTAACTTAACAAAATTAAACATTGATAACTTAAACCCTATTCGATTGTGTCTTAGTTGTATGGCCAGTTAGCATAGATTTCATCTTGATAGACAACACCTTCTGCTTTTTCAATACTGTCCATTGAAAGCGCCTCACCACCGCTACTCGCCGCTTGAGTTGATTCAGCCATAGGCGCTGCTGCTGGTGCTGCTGGTGCAGTCGATGCGGTGTCAGCAGAATCATCACCACCACAAGCACTCAGTAACATAAAACTAGAGATCATTATTGATAATAAAATAAACGGTTTTCTTGTACTCATAACATTAGACTCCTTTAATATTGTCTAAAAATAAATTTGACGTTTTATCCTAGCAGCGTAATTTATAGCTGAAACATAAAACGTTTAAATATCACTAATATGCAGCTTAACAGACCTATCAAGTACATGAAAAGCCAAGATACGCAGTCATTTTGTGATGAAACATGGGAAACCAGCATTATTCCCGAGTTAATCAATTATATTCGCACCCCCAATAAATCACCGGCATTCGACCCTGATTGGAAAAAACACGGTTATATGGACAAGGTCGTTGAGCAATTCGCATTGTGGAGCAATCAACTGGATATTAGAGGGATGACACTAGAAGTAGTTCGTCTACCGGAACGAACACCTCTCATATATATAGAAATAGAGGCTCAATCAACCGATGAAAACAGCACCGTGCTTCTTTATGGTCATCTTGACAAGCAACCGGAAATGTCAGGCTGGCGTGACGGTCTCGGACCATGGGAACCTGTATTGGAGGGCGACAAACTTTATGGTCGTGGAGGAGCGGATGATGGTTACGCACTGTTTGCTTCTTTACTCGCCATTCAAGCATTGCAGAAACAATCTATTTCACATGCGCGCTGTGTCATCATTATTGAGGCTTGCGAAGAAAGCGGCAGCTATGATCTTCCTTTTTATATTGATCATTTATCAGATCGAATCGGTACACCTGAATTAATAGTCTGTCTTGATTCGGGCTGCGGTAATTATGATCAACTTTGGTCAACAACATCATTACGTGGTTTGATAGGTGGCACATTAAAAGTTGAAGTATTAAATGAAGGCATCCATTCCGGTGATGCCAGCGGAATTGTTCCCTCCAGTTTTCGAATTATGAGACAGTTACTCGATCGTGTTGAAGACTCAACTACCGGTCGTATTCTTGATGATGCATTTTATGTTGATATTCCCGACAAACGAATCGAACAAGCACAACGAGCAGCAAAAATGATGGGCGATGATGTATATAAACGATTTCCAATGAAAGTCGGCATGCATCCTATGAACAATGATCCCGTTGAATTGATACTGAATCGAAGTTGGCGACCGGCATTATCTTACATTGGAGTAGATGGTTTACCGAATATCGAATCGGCGGGCAATGTATTACGCCCATCCACATCAATTAAATTATCGATGCGTTTACCGCCAACCTGTAATGCTGAACATGCGAGTAAAAAACTGGAAGAAATTTTAGTTAATAATCCACCCTATGGTGCAGAAGTGAGTTTCACACCAGACTGGGCAGCCAGTGGTTGGATGGCACCTGAAGTGGCACCGTGGTTGGAACACGCTATGGATGACGCTTCAAACAATTATTTTAAAAAGCCTGCAGTACACATGGGCGAAGGCTGGTCGATTCCTTTTATGGGCATGCTCGGTGAAAAATTCCCAGAAGCACAGTTTTTAATAACAGGGGTACTTGGCCCAGGCTCTAATGCTCACGGACCTAATGAGTTTTTACATATTCCTACAGCAAAAAAATTAACATGTTGTGTAGCAGAAGTGATCGCAAAACATCATGAACATAAAAGGGGTTAAATAATGAAAACGGGCGTAATTGGTTTAGGTGCTATGGGTGCAAGCATGGCGAGGAATCTTGCCAAAGCAGAACATTTGCAAACAGTCTACAACCGAACTTTGTCTACGGCAGAGTCCGTTGCAAAAGAATGTGTTTGTTCAATTTCAATGACACCTGCTGAGTTAGTTAAACAATGTGAGCTTATTATTATTTGTGTTTCGCGCGACGTTGATGTTTTAGAAATGGTGAATGCTATAAAAGATAATCTTAATGCCGATACTATTGTTGTTGATACTTCTACTGTTAGTTCTGAAACAGCGAAACAAGCCGCTGCAATTTTAAAAGAAGTGAATGCCCATTTTCTTGATTGCCCTGTATCGGGTGGTACCGAAGGTGCGAAGAATGGCACGTTGGCAATGATGGTTGGTGGTGATGACACCATTCTGGAAAAAGCGCGCCCTACTTTGAATGCGATTGCCAGCAATATTGTTTACATTGGAGCAAGTGGGTCGGGTCAGGCAACAAAAGCGGTTAATCAAATCATGGCTGCCGGAATTAATCAGGCTGTGACTGAAGCATTGGCATTTGGCAAAGCCATGAATTTGCCGATGGATAAGGTTGTAGATATTGTTTCTACTGGCGCTGCGGGCAACTGGTTTCTTGATCATCGTGGTAAGACCATGTTGGCCGGAACTTATGAACCGGGTTTTAAACTAGCTCTTCACCATAAAGATCTTACTATCTGTCAAGATATGACCAAATCGATCAGCGAGAATGCACTACCCATTATTGAAATGACGTTAATCCATTACCAACGTTTAATGGATGAAGGTTATGGTGATGAAGATATTTCGGCACTGTTTCGCCTGAAAGAGAAAAATCTAAAATAAGCGCTAAATGTAGATACCTGCTCAATATCTCTGATTTGGGAACAATCTCACTTAAATTAAGTCCATCATAAAATTGACGCTCAGCCATTTTTATGGAGAATAGTGCGACCGTGAGCCAAGCTGGCTGCGATGGCGTACATATAATAAGAATAAAATGTTGTTTTATAAGGGTTTCATTCACTAAATCATGTCAGAAGCAATCAAGGTTAAATCATTAACAAAGTCGTTCGGCCCGATTCATGCGGTTCGAGGCGTGTCTTTTGACGTGAACCATGGCGAAGTGTTGGGATTTCTTGGGCCGAATGGCGCGGGCAAATCAACCACCATGAAAATGATTACCGGATTTCTTGAACCAACGGCAGGTACTGTCATTGTTAATGGTCATGATGTTCTGGAAAATCCTTTGGCAGTAAAAAAATCAATTGGATATTTACCTGAAGGTGCGCCCGCTTATGGTGAAATGACGGTAAAAAGTTTTTTGAATTTTATCGCTGACATTCGGCAACTTACTGGTAGCAATCGCCAGAAACGTATTGATGAAGTCGTTGAGCGAATCAATATTCGCAATGTTTATGAACAAAGTATTGAAACCTTATCGAAAGGTTACAAACGTCGTGTTGGTATTGCACAGGCTATTTTGCATGATCCCGATACATTAATACTCGATGAACCTACTGATGGACTTGATCCAAACCAGAAACATGAAGTGCGAAATCTAATTAAGGAAATGGCGCAGGATAAGGCAATCATTATTTCAACTCACATTCTTGAAGAAGTTGACGCGGTATGTTCACGAGCCATTATTATTGCAACAGGTGAATTACTATTTGATGGCACCCCAACAGAATTAATTGCCAAATCAGACCGAAGCGATATTGATCATGCTTTCCGTTTGGTAACTAGCGGAAAGTCAGACGCAAACAAGGAGCCAACATCATGAGTACCTTGTTTTCAATTTATAAACGCGAATTCACCAGCTACTTTGTCACGCCAGTAGCCTATGTCTTTATCGTTATCTTTTTATTCATGACCGGTATTTTTACTTTTTATCTTGGTGCCTTTTATGAAAGTAATCAGGCAGATTTGGAACCCTTCTTCCGTTTTCATCCGTGGCTATATTTATTTTTAATCCCGGCGATATCAATGCGCCTTTGGTCGGATGAACGTAAGAGCGGTACGATTGAGTTATTAATGACCTTACCTGTATCGATTACTGATGCGGTTGTTGGTAAATATCTGGCAGCGTGGAGCTTTACTGCAGTAGCTTTAATCTTGACCTTTCCAATGTGGATTACAGTTAACTATTTGGGAAACCCTGATAACACTGTCATCCTTGCAAGCTATATAGGCAGTTTGATCATGGCCGGTGGTTTTCTTGCTATTGGCTCCTGTATTTCAGCATTCACAAAAAGTCAGGTTATTGCTTTTGTAATTAGTGTTGTTATCAGTTTCATGTTTATTCTTAGTGGTTTTCCTATGGTGCTGGATTTATTTCAAGGTTGGGCACCACAAGCAATTGTCGATGCTATTGCATCTTTCAGTTTCTTAACTCACTTCACATCAATTAAAAAAGGTGTGATTGATATACGTGACATCATTTACTTTGCTGCATTAATTACGTTCTGGTTATACGTTAACGTCGTTGTTATCGAAGCGAAGAAGGCAAGTTAAGATGAAGCTTTCAGTAAAAAATAAACTTATCTCAGGCACCGGTTTAATTTTGGCAACGTGTTTATTTGTTGCTCTTGTCATTCTCGCCAATACTGCATTAACAACCTGGCGTATTGACCTTACTGAAAACAAATTATTTACCTTGTCTAAAGGCACTATCAACATTCTTGGTAATCTGGAAGAACCTGTTCAACTCGATTTTTATTTCTCTCAAAAGGCAATGAGTGATTTCCCGTCACTGGCAAATTATGGTGTACGCGTCAGAGATATGCTTGAAGAGTATGCTGCACATGCTGATGGACAATTAGTTTTGAATATTATTGATCCGGAAACATTCTCTGAAGCAGAAGATCAGGCTGTTGCGAGTGGACTTAAAACTGTTCAGGCGAATGCTACTAGTGAACGTGCTTATTTCGGTATGGTTGGAACTAATTCAACTGATGATGAAAAAGTCATTCCGTTCTTCCAGACCAATAGAGAGTCTGCACTTGAATACGACATTACCAAATTAATTTACAACCTTGCTTATCCGGACAAACGCATCGTTGGTGTTATTTCGCAACTACCTATTATGGGTAATGAAAATGATACGAATCAACCAACATGGACGATTATTAATGCGTTAAGAGAATTCGTCGATGTTAAAGATTTAAGTAAAGATATTGATGAACTTGACCAAAGTATTGATGTATTAATGCTGGTACACCCAAAGAAATTAAAAAATCAGGAATTATATGCTGTCGACCAATATCTATTACGCGGTGGCAAAGCGATAATCTTTTTAGACCCACTTGCGGAACAAGATAAGACACAACCTGATCCTGCTCAACCGAATGTCTTACCAAAACTTGATTCTTATTTATCAGTTCTACTGGAACAGTGGGGTCTGGAAATGAGTAAGGAAAAAATCGTCGGTGACATAAGTTCGGCCATGCGCGTTCAGGCAAATAGTCCACGCGGCCCACAGGAAATTGATTACCTCCCATGGTTGCGAATGACAGAAAATAATTTTAATACTGATGATTTTTCTACCAGTGAGTTAAATCTTGTGCATATGGGTACGGTTGGCTCACTTGAAGTAACTGAAGATAAAGGCATGGCCATCACGCCGTTGATTCAAACATCGAAACAGTCCGCCAAACTGGAACGTGATTTAATTCTTTTTCAACGTGACCCGACTGTAATATTGAATAATTTCAAAGCAGAAGGTAAGCAACTTTTAATTGCCGCTCGTATAAAAGGTAAAGCAAGCTCTGTATTTCCTGAAGGTTATCCAACTGAAGATGAAGCTGACGAGCAAACAGTTGATGAGGATTTTGCAGGGGAAGGTGAAATAAACGTCATTCTGGTGTCTGATACAGATGTTTTGGCAGATCATTTCTGGGTGCGCACACAAAAGATGTTTGGTGTTGATGTACCACAACCAATTGCCAATAATGGCGACTTTGTTATTAATAGTATTGAAAACCTTTCCGGCAATACTGACATGATTAGTTTACGCGGTCGCGGTAAGTACTCGCGCCCATTTGTCAGAGTCGAATCGATTCGCAAAAAAGCAGAAGAACAATTCCGCCAGCGAGAAAAACTATTGCAAGCCAGTCTTGATGAAACTGAAAAGAAAATTCAAAAACTGCAACAGGAACAAGGTAGTGAAAAATCCTATTTATTAAATAGTCAATTAACTACCGAGATCGAAAAATTCAGAGATGAACGACTCGCAACAAGAAAAGAGTTACGTGGTGTTCAACATGAATTGAAAAAGAATATTGATAAATTAGGCGCGCAAATACGTTTTATAAATATCGGGTTAATTCCTTTGTTGATAACACTATTAGCATTGATGATCGGGATTTACCGAGCAACTAAACGGACATAAGCTATGTTTAAAAATAAACTCATTGTCCTGTCACTTATTACCCTATGCGTTATTATCGCAGCGGCAATATTTGTTAATCTGCGTGCGCCGCAGTCACAAAAGGCTAAGCCATCTTTTTTTCCTGGGCTTTCCGAACAGATCGAAACTGTCAGTCATATTTCTATTAAAGGATATGCTAGCGCTATAAACCTGAGTCGTGTTAATAATGTCTGGGTTATTGATGAATTCGATGGTTACCCTGCTTTACTTGATAAAGTAAAAAGCACTGTACTCGGAGCAGCAGATTTAAAAATGAATGCTGCCAAAACAGCACTGCCACGACTATATCACCGCCTTGGTGTAGAAGGTCCAGAAGTTGAAGATACAAGCTCACTGCTACTGACAATAGAAAATACAGAAAAAAATAAGTTAGTTGATATCATTATTGGTAAACCTAGACGCAGTAGCGCGTCACAAAATACTCCCGGATTATATGTAAGAAGACCGAATGAAGAGCAATCGTATTTAGTTGATGGTGTTATTGATATAAGTGCTATAAAAACAGACTGGATTGAACGTACACTTTTTGATATTCCAGCCGAAGCAATTCAATCTGTACGTATCGATCATCCTGATGGTGACACATTCACTTTATTCAAAAAAGAAAAAGGGCAGGAACTATTTGAGCTACAAAATTTACCTTACGGTAAGAAACTCGCTTCTGAATTAATTATCAATCGGTTTGGCAGTATATTGCAAGACATGCAAATCAACGCTGCAAGATCACAGGAAAAATTTGAAGTTCCGGTAAATACCATACAAGTACAGATTGTTACTTTTGAAGGCATCATTGCCAACATCACGACTTTTTTACATGATGACATTCCTTATGCATCATTTGAGTTCAGGTATGATGATAATTTATTGCTAGAGGAAGATGACAACGCCAAAGCCGAAGATGTAAAAGCTTTCATCAGAAACCTGAATGCCCGCACATTAAACTGGTGGTTTGAAATTCCTGAATTTAAATATGATGTACTTAAAAAGCGTTCAAATGTTGTTATGCGTGACAGTGAGCAATCGTTAGTAGAAGAAGACGAAGAATAGTTTATTAATATTTCATACCAACCGACATTACTGGTTGGATGTCAATTTGCTCTGCTTCATATTTAAGAGCCCACTGATAAAACTCATCCGCGGGCAAGGGTCGCGAAAAATAATATCCTTGAACCACATCACAATCATGATCTCTCAAATATTCAAGTTGTTCGAGATCTTCAACACCTTCTGCTATGACACGAAATCCCAGATTATGTGCCAATGCAATTAATGCATTTACAATAATAGAATCATCTTTGTTACTCATAAGATCATGTATAAAACTTTGATCAATCTTTAATTTTGAAATGGGTAAGCGCTTGAGATAACTTAATGAAGAATAACCTGTTCCAAAATCATCAATAGAAATACTTGCACCAAACTCTCTAAATTCATTTAATGCTGGTAATACTATATCGACATCTTCCATTAATACCGATTCGGTAATTTCAAAATCGAGTCGTGACACTTCAACTCCCGCCAAACGCAAATGTTTAATAACATGTTCATTTATATTTCTATCAATTAATGATACGGGAGTAATATTTATAGAAACCGAATTCAATTCAAAGTCATTCTTACTCCAGACTGAAAGTTGCCTACACGCTTCTCCTATGACCCAATCAGTCATAGGGACTATCAAACCCGTACTTTCTGCAATTGGAATAAAATCAGCTGGAGAAACCAGACCCATATCAGGGTGATTCCATCTAATTAAAGCTTCTGCCCCGGTAATATGACCATCAAGTAAACTGATTTTTGGCTGGTAATAAAGTAAAAATTCTTCACGTTCCAATGCTTTACGCAGACCTGTTTCCATAGACAAACGCTGAAAAGACAGCGTGTTCATTGAATCAGTATAAAATCGATAACAATTTCTGCCGGTTTCTTTGGCATTGTGTAAAGCAACACTTACTTTCTTAAGGAGGCTTTCTACATCGCCACCATCTTCGGGATAAATACCAATTCCAATACTTGTCGTTATGTGGATTTCTTTTCCGGAAATTTCAAATGATTCTTCAAAAAGAGTGTTAATTCGATTTGCTACCTTGGCTGCATCATCAGCATTACCAATATCTTTTAACAAAATCATAAAGTCATCACCACTAAAATGTGCCAACATCCCTGAGCCAAACAATTTTTTATCATGTTCTGAATCAGCAATATCTTCATCACTAATAACTTGGCTCAAGCGTTCGCTTGCAGCAATTAACAACTTATCTCCAACATCATGCCCAAGCGTAGTATTGATACGCATAAATTTATCAAGATTGATATCCAATAAAGCAAAACGACGCTCATGTCGTTTAGAAGAGGAGACGCTTTTACTCAGTAAGCGTTTAAAAAATTGACGGTTAGGTAAGCCGGTGACACTGTCGTATAGAGATAAAGTCTTTACTTTTTTCTCAGCATTCCTTAAGTCGGTAATATCCTGAAAAATGCCAAAAATTCTATTTTTATTTTCTATCTCATTAAAAGTTACATCAACAACTTGTCTAATTCGCTTTAGCTCACCGGCTTCGGTTTTAATTGTATATTCAAGGTTGGCATTACGTTTATCAAAAACCGAATTCTTTTTTATTTCGTTTGAAGAATCATCCTCACCGACAACATATTCCATTAACTCATTGTATGATATTTTATTTTTATTTTTGAAACCGAATATATTTTCGACTTCATTTGAAATCAGGAATAGATTATTTTTTATGTCGTAAACCCACTCACCCATCTTTGCAACTTTTTGTGCTGAAAGTAATTGCCTTTCCCTGTTTGCCAATTTTTTAGCTGTTTCACTGGCACGCAACGAAAATTGTACTCGATGGCTTAATTTAGCTTGGTTGATTGGTTTTGTAATAAAGTCGGTAGCGCCTTTTTCATAGGCTTTATTGACAGATTCCTGATCATCCTGCGCAGTCATGATCATAATAGGGATATGCTTCTCAGAACTATATTTTGAGGCTTTTTCACAAAACTCAAAACCATTCATTCCTGGCATATTTACATCGGCAATGACCATATCGGGAGATTCTGAGTTGAGCTTATCGAGCCCTATAATGCCGTCAGTTGCTTCAATAATGATGTAGTGCTGTTTTTTCAGTTTCAGCGTTAATAATCGGAGAATATCTTTATCGTCATCAATTATTAATATTTTTTTACCATTATTATCTTCCATTTTAATTTAGCAGTAATCAAGAGCCATCATTACTACATATAATGATCACGCCACCTCATCCATATTATCCTGCATACATTTTTTTATCTTGGCATGTGACTGCGCAAAGACATCCTGTAGCATATCAAGTTTACTTCTAGCAGAAGAAATATCTTTGTTAATAAGATTCTCCTCCATTTTTTCAGCAATCATTCCCAGATGCATTGCACCTACATTTCTACTACACGATTTAAGTGTATGTACAGCTCTGGTCATGTTATCGGATTCTTCTTCAAACGCGGTATGTATTTCTGACATCAAACTAACTGATTCATCAAGAAAGATTTGTAAAACATCAGCAAACTCATCTTCCATGATCGACTTTAATTCATTTAACACATCATTATCTACCAGTGTTGTAATGCTTTTAATCTTCTCATCTGCCATGAATACACCTCTTTTTAAATATTATTATGATTCGCCGATTGTGTTTGGTTTACTTAAAGCCTCATGATTGAATTTGAAAAAATTATCCATGTAAAAAATTATTTTATCCTACTACTCTTAATTCAATACACGATATGAAATTGGACTACTAAACGAAATGTTTTCCACTTTTCTGAGTGGTGCCGCAAACTCTTCGTGGTTTTCTGCAGATTTATAAAACTGTCTTTTGACAGACTTATCTGAAAAGCTGTTGATGTGACACAATAAGTCGGATACCTGTACAAAGTTTTCCGCCAGATATTCAAAAATCATTTCATTTTCACCATATTCAAGCGAGGCTAATTTTTTATAAGACTCAACCCCCATAGATATAAATTCGTCCATTGCCACGCCGTACTCATCACTCGCTTCAGGATAAAACCCGCATAACATCAAACATTGGTCACCAAGTCGTTGTAACTTGTTTTCTGCGCTTATCATTTGATCATGATTTTCATCATTTCTGAAAATGCTGGTTTCTTCCTGTTCAATACGCATAAAAAGCCTGATCAGATAATTCTCAATACCTTGTGGCAATAAATGATGCGCAATATGTTCGGCTTTGCCTATTAATGCATGCCAGTGTGCGGTCTCAGGAACGGTAATTGATATTTGTCTCAAAATCTTGCCTATATTACTTGTTTCAGATACGACATTTATCGACATTTTGTTAATATTCCTTGAGGACTAAATTCATAAAATCACTCCATACACATCGTCGGCGACTCACGGTATACTTTGCGCCTCTTAAATTGGTTCAACTAGATGTCACAAGATAATAAACAAAAAGAAATTTCTGGCTCGAATTTGGGTTTCCAACAGCTGATATTTACATTGCAGCAATACTGGTCAGCCCATGGCTGCACAATTGCTCAACCTTATGATATGGAAATGGGAGCAGGAACATTTCATCCAGCTACTTTTTTACGGGCAATCGGCCCAGAACCCTGGCGTGCAGCCTATGTACAACCCTGTCGACGCCCAACCGATGGACGCTATGGCGAAAACCCGAATCGGCTTCAACATTACTACCAGTTTCAGGTATTACTAAAACCTTCGCCGGATAATATTCAGCAGCTCTATCTGGATTCTCTTAAAGCTGTCGGTGTTGATACTGAAATACATGATATTCGTTTCGTTGAAGACAACTGGGAATCACCCACTTTAGGTGCCTGGGGACTTGGTTGGGAAGTCTGGCTGGATGGTATGGAAATAAGCCAATTTACTTATTTTCAACAAATCGGTGGTTTGGACTGTAAACCCGTAACCGGTGAAATGACCTATGGGCTTGAACGTATCGCTATGTGTTTACAGGATTGCAGTAATGTTTTTGATCTAGTCTGGACTGAAAATGATGAGCGTAAGGTAACCTACGGGGATATTTATCACCAAAATGAAGTTGAAATGTCTCGATATAATTTTGAACTGGCAAACGTAGATTCATTGTTTAACTGGTTTGATACCTGTGAACAGGAATCACAAAAATTAATCGAAGCAGGTTTACCCTTGCCCGCATATGAAATGACAATGAAAGCGTCACATGCATTTAATTTACTGGATGCACGTGGTGCAATTTCAGTAACTGAACGACAACGTTATATCTTGCGTGTCAGAACACTTTCGCGGGCAGTTGCACAAACTTATTTTGAAAGCCGAGAAGCACTTGGTTTTCCGCTATTAAACAATATAACGAATTGACAATGAGCAAGACACAAAATTTATTAATTGAAATTGGTACTGAGGAATTACCTCCAAATTCATTAAAAAAACTGGCGACCGCTTTTAAGGAAGAAGTAATTAAGTCTCTACAAAAAGAGGAGCTTAAATTTAGTGAAGCGAACTGGTATGCAACGCCTCGTCGACTTTCACTTTTAATAAACGATCTACAAATTTCACAAGAAGACAAAAATGAGCTACGTCGTGGCCCGGCACTATCGGCAGCTTTTGATGAAGCAGGGAAACCCACACGAGCTACTGAAGGTTTTGCAAAATCTTGTGGCATTGAAGTTGAGAAACTTGAAAAACTGGAAACAGATAAAGGCACATGGTTATCCTTTAATGCAGTTGTAAAAGGAAAAGAAACGTCAGAACTTATCCCTGCAATTATTGAATCTGCTTTAGGACGTTTACCAATTGCCAAACGTATGCGTTGGGGCGATAGCAATGTTGAGTTTGTACGACCGATAAAATGGGTATTAATACTATTTGGTAAAAATACTATTGACTGTGAAATCATGGGAGTCACTTCAGGAAAAGAAAGCTTTGGTCATCGTTTTCATCACCCTGGTGCTGTCGTTATTAAAACACCTGAAAATTACATCAATACACTAAAACAAGAAGCCCATGTTTTAGCCGACTACAACGAACGTCGTTCTTTAATACTGTCGCAAGTTACTTCTATTGCAGAAAAAAATAACGGTAATGCAATTATTGATCCTGATTTATTAGATGAAGTGACTGCTTTGGTTGAATGGCCAGTAAGTTTCGCGGGCAACTTTAATACCGATTTTCTTAAATTACCTAAAGAAGTACTGGTTTCTTCTATGCAGGATCACCAGAAATATTTTCCTGTTGTTGATGATAAAGGAAATTTACTACCCTGTTTTATTAGTGTCGCTAATATCGAAAGTAAAATTCCGGAATTGATTACACAAGGCAATGAACGTGTAATACAACCAAGACTCAGTGACGCTGCTTTTTTCTGGGAACGTGATCTAAAACACGGATTGGCAAATCACATCGAATCATTAAAAAAAGTGGTCTACCAAAAACAACTCGGCACACTTCATGAAAAATCAGAACGCCTTATTAAAACTAACTCTAGTCTGGCAAAATCATTGAATGTGGATATTAAATCGGCTAAACGTGCAGCCGAATTATGCTTATGTGATTTATTGACTGAGATGGTATCCGAGTTTCCTGCGCTACAAGGTACAATGGGAAAATACTATGCTAAAGCGGATGGCGAAGATGCAGAAGTTGCAACTGCTTTAGAAGAGTATTATCAACCGCGTTATGCTGGAGACAAATTACCAGCAACAATATTAGGACAATGTTTAGCTATCAGTGAAAAGATCGATAGCCTGATTGGTATATTTTCTATTGGCAAAGCACCAACTGGCGACAAAGATCCATTTGGTTTGCGTCGCTCAGCGATTGGTTTACTGCGAATTATTATTGAATGTGAACTGGATATTGATTTAAAAGAATTAATTTCAATAGCCGCATCCAACTATCCAGATGCTCTTGATGCAAATAATTATGTCGATGACGTTTATCAATTTCTGATGGAGCGATTACGTCGTTATTATCTGGATGAAGGCGTCAGTCCCGATACATTTGAATCCGTAATTGCTGTAAATACAAACAAACCATTAGATTTCCATCATAGGCTAACAGCGGTTACTGAGTTTAGAAAACTGGCAGAAGCAGAAAGTCTGGCTGCCGCAAATAAACGTATCAGTAACATACTTAAAAAAGCAGATGTGTCCTATACTGATATTGTAGATGATAAATTACTTGCTGAAGAATCAGAGCTTACATTGGCAAAATCATTAAAGGATTATCAAAAACGACTAACGCCTTTGATTGAGAACCGGGATTATAAATCTGCATTAACTGAATTGGCCGGTTTACGTGAAACTGTAGACAGTTTTTTTGATAACGTCATGGTAAATTGTGATGATGATGCTACTAAAATGAATCGACTTGCTTTACTAAGCAGCTTAAGTGCATTATTTCTTCAAACAGCAGATATTTCTAAACTACAGAGTTAACTATGCCGCTTATTATTCTTGATAGAGATGGAGTAATTAACGAAGATTCTGATGACTACATCAAGTCGCCAGATGAATGGATTCCTATTGCTGGTAGTCTGGAAGCTATAACTAAACTTTCCAAAAATGGATATCAGGTTGTGATTGCAACAAATCAATCCGGGATTGGTCGAAAACTATTTACCATTGATACACTCAATGATATTCATATGAAAATGAATACACAGCTTGCCGAATTAGGCGGCGTAATTGATGCTGTTTTCTTTTGTCCACATTTACCAAAAGATGATTGCAGTTGTCGTAAGCCAAAGCCCGGACTTTATAATGATATTTCAGAACGATTGAGGATATCGCTTAATAAAGTTTATTGTATAGGTGATAAAATGACTGATATCAATGCCATTCAAAGTGCCGGAGGCAAACCTATACTTGTTAGAACAGGTAAGGGGCAATCAGAAATTGATCAGGGGTTAGTGCCTGAAGGAATTCCAATTTACGATAACCTTGCTTCTTTTGTAGACGAATTATCATTATAAAAAAATAATGTTGTTTCTTCGTTCTCTGCTTTTTTATCTTGGGCAAATTATTAGCGTTCTGGTGTTCGCCCCTCTCGGTGTTATTATTTATCCATTAAAATTTGAAACACGTTAT
>JBFIIJ010000019.1:0-15133 GCA_041601315.1 Gammaproteobacteria bacterium | reverse complement strand
CGATTACTGGTTTCATAAGAGTTATATGTTGTTTTTAAAAGTATTCATTAGTAATGCCAAAGAAGATTACTCTTCTTCTTCATCACCACCAGTGAATATATCGATAAAGCTTCCGAATAGAGATTTTTCTTTTTTTGCTGGAGCTTCTTTGGAAACTTCGGTTTTTACTTCTTCATCTTCACTGACTTCCTCTATTACCGGAGTTGGCTCTTCTTCGACAACGACTTCAACCGGCAAGTCCTTTGGTTCTAATCCGTAATAAGTATATGCAGCAAGTGTTCCGCCGCTTGAATAAGCAAAGAGGGTATCATTTGCAACTATTGGTTGTGTCAGAATCGGATCACTCGCTATTTGTATTCGTGCTGAAAGGTCGCCAGTTGTTTTATCTAGCCAATGTAAATAACCTTCAAAGTCTCCAATTATTACTCTGTCTCCAAAAACGGCAGGACCTGTAACCTGTCGGTGGGTTAATTTTTCCTGTTTCCAAATAGACGCACCTGAAAACCGATCTAATGCCCAAACATTACCTATTTCATCTGTGACATATAAATTACCCGCATCAGCAGCAAGTTCCGAATGAGAAGAAATATCTCGTTGCCATAATATTTGACCGCCTTCTAATGATATCGCTGAAACATTAGCTTGAAAGGTAGTCACGTATATTGCATCGCCAATGATGAGTGGTTGAGCGTCAATATCAACCATTCTTTCCAGTTCACTTCTGCCACTGGATACGGCGACTTTAGTTTCCCAAATAAGTTTACCGGTTTTAAGTTCAAGCGCAGTAAGTCGGCCACCGTCAAATCCAGCGATAATTAAACCGTTAGCAATAACGGGTGTACTGGTGCCTCGAAGTGTTAATGCGGGAACAGTTCGATCATAAACCCAAAGACGTTCGCCAGTCGTAGCATCCAAAGCGAATACTTTTCCATCAATAGTTCTAACAACAACTACGCCGTCTGATTCTTTTGGTGAAGAAAGGATTTCACTTGATACTCTTGAGCGCCAGAGTTCTTCACCTGTTTCGGCGGTTAAACTCAGAACTTCGCCTTCGCTAGTACCCACTATAACCAGATTTTCATCTGCGCCTGGGCCACCTGTAATCGATAATTCACTATCGTGACGCCAGATATTTTTACCTGTGTCTACATAAAGCGCAGCAATATTACCGCGTGTATCAGCTGTAAAAATTTTATCGTCTAAAACGGCGGGAACAAGTTTGATAAATAATTCATCTGTTCCTTTCCCAATATTTTGTGACCAGACTTTATTAAGACGCGTTGTTTCAGCAAAATCGACCAGCTCTGTTGGCGGTACGGCGTTATCAACGCCAGCGCCCATCATGCCATCGAGCATTTTTTTGGCGCCACAGCCAAAGCAGGTCGTTATAGCAAGCAGTAAGACAAAAATACGTAGTTCTGGTAACAATTTAAATTCTGCCTAAGTCATCCAGTTTCATTTGTAATACTGATTGACCGCCTTCAGCATCAGCAGTGTTTGCCAAGGCTTTTTGGTAAGCTTGTCTCGCTTCTTCGGTTTTATTTTGCTTAACAAAGATATCACCACGTAATTCTTCATAACGAGCAGAAAAATCACCCACATTACGGATGCTAAGTGTCTTTTCAGCAATATCCAGCTTATCAGCAGCAATCAATACACGAGCTAATCTTAATCGAGCAACATGTTTGAATTCGTCTTGTGAATTATTATCTAAAACCCAACGTAGATGAGTTTCAGCTTGGTCTAACTCGCCAGCCTCAGCTGCTAATTTGGCTAACATCAGGGTAGCAAAGGTGGCATAGGAACTTGATTTATAATCATCAAGAATGCGGTTCGCATAAACACTTACATTCTCGCTATCGTTAGCACGCGATGCGATCAACATTTGTTCATAAAGCGTTGAGGCTGCTTCGGCTTGTTGTGCTTCATAATTATTATAGCCACGCCAGCCAAATATCGCCGTTATACCAATCACGATACCAGCAACAATGAATTTTCCGTTTTCGCGCCACCATTTTTTTAAGGCTTCCGCTTGTTCTTCTTCGGTTTTGTAATCACTCACTTCTTTATCTCCAAAATACGATTGTGGCTGCTTCTAAAATGTACTTTTCGCATTAAATATATGTGGAAACTGTTGTCCACAAAAGGGCGCACATTATAACGTGGGTTTTATTTTTGTTTAGTCTAAAGACGCTCTATTTTGGCGGAATTACACGAATTGATAGTGCTGTGCTCAGGAAATTTGCCAATTCAGGCCATTTAACCATCGTTTGGGGCTCATCACTACGTAAATATTTGATGGTCAGCTGATTATTTACTAATTCGTCTTCACCTAATATCAATGCAATCTGAGCTCCCGATTTATCGGCTTTTTTAAATTGGCTCTTAAAACTGCCCCCACCACAATGGCTTAATATTCGAATATCAGGTAATTGGTTACGTAGTTGTTCGGCCAACAACATTCCAGGTTTAATAGCTTGTTCACCTGAAATCAGTAGATAAACATGCGGTTCGTGGTCATTAGCCATATTCTCAAAATCAGCTAATTCTAATAAACGCTCTAGTCCTATGGCAAAACCCACGGCAGGCGTTGGTGATGCGCCATGATGTTCTACGAGGCCAACATAACGACCGCCGGCACAAACGGTACCTTGAGCGCCAAGTTGATTGCTGATCCATTCAAATACCGTTTTGCCGTAATAATCCAGACCCCGAACCAGTCTTGGATTAACGGTGTATTGAATAGCCGCACCATCCAGTATTTCTTTTAAGCCGGAAAAATGATCAGCTGATTCGCTATCAAGATATTCATCCAATGTCGGAGCGCCCTCTATCAAAGTTCTCATATCCGGGTTTTTGCTATCGAGAATACGTAATGGGTTTTGTTCCAGTCTCACCAAGCTGTCTTCATCTAGCTTATCTTTATGCGTTGAAAAATATTCAACTAATATACTTCTATATTTTAAACGTGATTCAGTTGTACCGAGAGAATTTATCTCAAGACTAATCTCACTCAGGTTTAGTGCTTTCCAGATTCGAGCACACATTAATATTTGTTCGGCATCGATATCAGGTCCATTAAAACCAAACGCCTCGACACCAATCTGATGAAACTGTCGTTGTCTGCCTTTCTGTGGGCGCTCATGTCGAAACATGGGTCCGGTGTACCAGAGTCGTTGTGTCTGATTATGAAAAAGACCATGTTCTATTCCTGCGCGGACGCAACCGGCAGTGCCTTCTGGTCTTAACGTTAAGCTACTGTCATTACGATCATCAAAACTATACATCTCCTTGGAAACAATATCGGTATTATCTCCAATGGATCGTTTGAACAATTCTGTTTTTTCAACAATAGGAAGACGAATTTCCTGATAAGAATATTGAGCCAGAATATTTTTAATGGTCGCTTCCAGGAACTGCCAACGCGGAGTGTCATGCATAAGTATGTCATGCATACCACGAACCGCTTGTAACTTAGCCATCAACAAGTCCTCTAATCAATTGGAATAAGTAATTACTCTGGAAGGGTAAAACGGGCAACGCCATTTTTGGAATGTTTTTCGATATCAAAAGATTCTCCATTAAATTTAAGAGTAACGCCTTTTGAAAAACCAAGTAATACATTAAATGGAGATGTGCCTTTTAAATTATATACTTTACCGGCAATACCAAGTTCATGAAATAATCGATTATTCATTGCATCGTATATTTCTATCCATGAATCACTTGTTAAAGTCATATCGATGGTGTCAGGCCCTTGACCGATGACAGGTGAAGATAGGTTTTCACCTCTTATTTCCAATGGTGTTGTATTTATAGTTTGTTCGTCAAATAGTTGTAACTCGTTATCTTGTGTCGAAGGCTCCTGATTTATCGGTGTTTCGATCACTTCTGCAGAAATATTCTCCGGTGATTGCCAGGATTCAGGATGATTGATTATTTCATACCTGACATCAACACCATTAATGCTCGTTTGGTTTTCAGTAGTCTGTACAGTATTTAATTTTGTTTCGACAACAAAATTACTTTGATACCAGATAAGAAGTAGTAGTACGAGTCCCAGAGTTATAAGGTATGTAAACGCTTTAACAGGTTTATCGTTGCTGCTGACCTGTGACGGTGGTTTAACCTCAGGTAATATTTCTGGCGGTGGTGGTGGCGAGTCCGCATTATAGAGTTCAATGATTTTATCGGCATCAGCGCTGACAACTTTTGCGTAACTACGTAAATATCCTCTTACATAAATCGCTGATGGCATCCCCTCCGAAGTATCGCGTTCTATTGCTTCAATAATCTTTACGTCGAGATGTATACGTTTAGCGACTTCGTTTGTAGAGATTCCCAGTTTTTCACGATGTTCGCGTAAAATTTGCCCGGGAGTCTCGAACATATCAGCGCTGTTATTAACTGTAGAAGTATCTGCCATAATTATTGAGCCTTGGATTCAAGTACTATTGCTGCTTCATCGGAGTCAGGAAAAGTATTTTTTAATAGTAATGTATAACTTGAAACAGCATTTTTATCACCGAGTTCCCGTTCAATTTGAATGCCTAACCAAAGACTACGTGCTGTATGACGAGAGACCTGTTGAAAGCGTTGTAAGTAAGCTCTGGCTGAAAGATAGTTAAAATCATCCAGTGAAAGTTCGGACATGACAATTAGAGCCTGTGGAATTTGTGGGTTAATTTTTAACGCACGTTGAAAGTATTCTTTTGCTTCATTCTTTTTGTCATTATTGTATAAGCATAAACCGGCATTTGTGACAGCAATTTCAGGTGTTTGGTACAAAGGATTATTTGCAGCTTTTAAAAAAGTTGCTTCAGCCTCTTCAAGGCGGTTTTGCTGGCAAAGAAAATTACCATAATTATTAAGCGTTGATGAATCATTGCTATATAAACTTAATGCTTTTTTGAAATATTGCTCAGCTTTTTTTGGGTCATTGATTTGTTGATAAAGTAATCCAAGTACGTTGTAGGTTGCCGGGTGATCAGGATCAGCTGCGCGTGCTTTTTCAAGTTTTTCTAAAGCATCTTCATATTTGCCTTCTTTTAAATAGGCTATAGCAAGATTTAGATTGGCAGCAGTTACTTCGTTAGTACCGCGTGATGGACGTATATTTTGATCTGACGACGGCCCTGCAGCAGGATTGCATGCAGTAAGAAGCATAACTGACATTAGTAGCAATAAAATAGGCTGTTTAATTATTTGCATTAGTTAAGTTCCACTCGTCCTTTTTGGTGTCTTGCCGCTTTAGCCATAACTTTGCCAACGAGTTGGCCACAAGCAGCATCGATATCATCGCCACGCGTTTTACGTGTAATCGTAATGATATTGGATTTAATTAAAATATCTCTGAATGCATTTATCGTTTTAATTTCTGAACAATTGTAGTTCGTTCCAGGAAATGTATTAAACGGAATTAGATTCACCTTTGCGGGTAATCCACGCAAGCATTCAACAAGGTCGTGAGCATCCTGCTTGCTATCATTGACGTCTTTTAACATGACGTATTCAATTGTGATCGGATCATTATCTCTCGCCTCAGTAAAACGTTTACACGCAGCGAGCAAATCACGCATAGGATAAGAACGATTAATGGGCACAATTTCATTTCGTAATTCATTGTTGCTAGCATGTAGTGATATAGCAAGACTGACATTCGTATCATCTTTTAAACGGTCTATTTCAGGAATGATGCCTGATGTACTGACAGTAACGCGACGTCGTGCAAGACCGAAACCTAAATCATCCGTAAGCAAGTTTATTGCTTTTAATACATTTTCGTAATTGAGTAAGGGTTCGCCCATGCCCATAAATACTATGTTGGAAATGATGCGTTTATCATTCTCGAAATAACCCAGTGCTTTATTCGCAGCCCAGACCTGACCGATTATTTCACTTGTCGTCAGGTTACGGTTAAAGCCTTGTTGTCCGGTTGAACAAAATTTACATTCAAGTGGGCAGCCAACCTGAGATGAGATACAAAGTGTACCGCGATCATTTTCCGGGATAAAAACAGTTTCGACAGAATTACCGCCGTCAATTTGAATAAGCCACTTATATGTACCGTCTTCTGATTTTTGTTCAGATATAATTTCCGGTGGTTTAATGCAGGTGTTCTGTTCAAGTGTTGTACGAAGAGACTTACTAAGGTTGGTCATTGCTTCAAAATCAACGACGCCTTGATGATATATCCACTTTAGAACTTGTTGCGCACGAAACGATTTATCTCCCATCTCGGTGAAGTAAGACTCCAGAGATTTTCGATCGTAATCAAGTAAGTTAACTTTAGCAATCATAGTCTTTAGCGTGTTCTAGGACAAATTTCACCTTCATTAAAAAAAAAGTCAATTTCCCTTTGAGCGCTTTCAACGCTGTCTGATCCATGTATTGCATTTTCATGTACTTCGCCATTAAATTCATGTTCAGCATACAAATTACGAATCGTACCGACTTTTGCTTCTTCCGGTACTGTCGCTCCCATCAAATCACGAAGCACCTGAATGGCATTTTCGCCTTCGAGTATCTGTACCATGACAGGACCAGAAGTCATGAATTTTAATAATGGATTATAAAAAGGTCTTCCCTGATGTTCAGAGTAAAGCTCTTCCGCATCACCTTTAGGTAAATGTACCATTTTTGCAGCAATAATACGTAAATCACTTTTTTCCATGAGCGCCAATATATTGCCAATAAAATTATTGGCTACCGCATCGGGTTTAATTATTGCCAGTGTTCTTTCCAACGCCATTTAAAGCAGTCTCCTGAGACGGGTCTATATTAATGAATCGCAAGATTATACGTGTTCAGGCAGTCGAATTAAATTGTAAAAACGACTATTTTTGTATGAAAAGCAGTAATTTAGGCTTATTTCCTAATTAAAAACTGAAATTAATGTCATTAATCCCAGCGGTTATCGGTAACCTGCACCATTCCATTTTCTACTCTGACGGGAAAAGTCGGGGTTGGCTCATAGGCGGGAGGTGTCAAAGCATTGCCGGTTTTTACACAAAAACGCGCACCATGGCGTGGGCATATGATCTCGGCACCATCAATCACTTGATCGGGTTCAAGGCCACAACCAAGCATCGGTGCGCCGTCATGTGTGCATACGTCTTCAATTGCATAATATTCACCATCCAGATTAAAGACAGCGACCATCACATTATCAACATCAACTAATTTTGCTTTGCCAGAAGTGAGTTCTTCTTCCGGTGCGACATTAAACCAACCAGCCAAAATAAATCTCCAAACTTATTTAATAAAAATTAATAATTATATTTAAAAGTGCTTTGCACAACGTCATGAGCGACGGCTAATCAAGACAAATTTGGTCGAGAAAGCGGAGTGTACATGCTCAGTACATGAGCATTTTGAGACCAAATTTAACGAAGAGTAGCCAAGCGGAATAGTTGTGCTAAGTACTTTTTAGTACATACCTGTTTCTAGGCGGGCGGCCTCCGACATCATTTCCTGATTCCAGGGAGGTTCAAAAGTCACTTCAACATTGACTCGAGTTACATTCGGTACTGTTAATATTTTTGTACGAACATCATCCGCAAGAAAATCACCCATACCACAGCCTGCTGCCGTTAATGTCATGACGATATCAACTTGATTACCATCAGCGCCAAGTGGCGTAACATTACATTCATATATCAGACCGAGCTCAACAATATTGATCGGTATTTCCGGATCGTAACAAGTGCGAAGTTGATCCCAAAGTAGATCTTCATCAACACTACCATCGCCAGTCATTTCTTTTTCAACCGTTTCATCAGCTTTAGTTTCAACTTCAAAGCCAAGTGCATCTGCATTCTTTGCGTCAATGCGTGCAAGGTTACCGTTTACATTAACGGTATAACTGCCGCCTAGTGCTTGCGTGATTAATACAACACTGCCTTCGGGTAAATTAATCGGCGTTCCAACTGGAATTAAAACAGCATCACAATCGCGTTCTAAAGTTATAGGTTTGTTTTCTTGCATGATAAAAATCTCTTATTCTGTTTTTACAGGTGTATCGCTACCTTCGATAACTGAATGCAGTGTGTGCCAGCATAATGAGGCACATTTAACTCTTGCTGGATAAGCTTTCACGCCAGCTAATGCAGCGAGTTTACCAAGTTGGTCTATATCTGCTTCTTTATCAGTGGTAATTAAGTTATGAAAATCATTAAACAAGCTTTCAGCTTCTTGTAAAGATTTTCCTTTCATTGCATCTGTCATTAATGATGCAGATGCAACCGAAATGGCACAGCCTGATCCATCAAAAGAAATGTCATTAATTTTTTCGCCATCAGTTTTTATGTACAAAGTTAATTTGTCACCACAAAGCGGGTTATAGCCTTCGAGTGTTTTATCGGCATCTTCAAGCTTGCCAAAGTTTCGAGGACTACGATTGTGATCAACAATCACCTCCTGATAGAGATCTTTAATATCAAACATTAACTATTACCTTATCCAAAAACCTTTTTACATTTATCGATAGCCTGAATTAATGCATCAACTTCTTCCCGAGTATTATAGAAAGCAAAAGAGGCTCTGGCTGTTGCTGGTATTTCAAATCGTTCCATAACTGGCATTGCACAGTGATGTCCTGCACGAATAGCAACGCCTTCGCCATCGAGTATGGTACCGATATCATGTGGATGAATTTTGCCAAGTGTAAAAGAAAGAATGCTGGTTTTGTTTTTTGCAGTGCCAACAAATTTTAAATCAGCAATTTGAGCAGCTTGTTCATTGGCATAATCAAGTAACTCATTTTCATATTGTGCAGTGACATCAAGATCAAGTTCATTTACATAATCAATAGCCGCGCCAAGTCCTATTACTCCGGCAATGTGTGGTGTGCCGGCTTCGAATTTATGTGGCAATGCATTGAATGTTGATTTCGTCATCGATACGGTTTGTATCATATCGCCACCACCTTGATAAGGTGGCATCGCATCTAGTATTGTTTCTTTACCATAAAGTACGCCGATACCGGTTGGTCCGAATAATTTATGTCCTGAAAAAACATAAAAATCACAGTCTAATTCCTGAACGTTAACTTTTGTATGAGGGACTGCTTGTGCTCCATCGATGAGTACTTTCGCGCCAACCGCATGTGCTTTATCAATTATTAATTTAATGGGGTTAATCGTACCGAGCGCATTAGAAATATGACCGACTGCAACGATACTGGTTTTTTCGTTAAGTAATTTTTCGTATTCCTCGAGGATTAATTCACCAGCATCATTGATAGGTATATAGCGTAGCGTCGCGCCGGTTTGTTCGCAAAGTAATTGCCAGGGAACGATATTCGAATGATGCTCTAATTCAGTAATAATAATTTCATCACCAGCACTAATGGTGTCCCGACCAAAGCTTTGTGCAACAAGATTGATTGCTTCAGTTGCGCCACGAACAAAGATAATTTCTTTTGATGAGTTAGCATTAAGAAACGACTTAACTTTTTCGCGTGCGGTTTCATAAGCATCCGTCGCTTTCTGACTCAGTGTATGAACGCCACGATGAATATTCGAATTATATTCTCGATAGTATGTATCAAGTGTTTCAATAACCTGTCTCGGTTTTTGCGCGGTCGCTGCATTATCAAGATAAACTAGAGGCTTGCCGTTAACTTGTTCTTGCAAGATCGGAAAGTCAGCACGTATCTTTTCAACATCAAATGTTGAAGTATTTATATTTGTCGCGGTATTTTGATTATTCATTGGTAAACTCACGAATTAATTCGGCATCGGGTAAGCGACCGACGATTAAATATTCAAGTCTATTTCTGACTGGCGCAAAACCAATGTCCCGGATAACTTCATCTGCAAATGCATAAGTTAAAAGACTTTTCGCAGTCTCTTCATCAATTGCGCGTGAACGAAGATAGAACAACATGTCTTGATCCAGCTGACCGACAGTTGCGCCATGACTACATTTAACATCGTCAGCATAAATTTCCAGTTCAGGTTTTGTATCGATCTCCGCATCATCAGACAACAGTAGATTAGCGTTATTTTGATGGGCTTCAATTTTTTGTGCTTGTGGATGAACAACAACCTTGCCGTTAAATACAGCACGACTTTTACCATTCATAACACCACGATAATTTTCTGAACTATGTGTGTTTGGTTTTAAATGATCAACACGCGTGTGGTTATCAACGTGTTGGTTATTGTTAGTCATATATAAACCATTCATAACAATGCTTGCGCCTTCGGCAGCAAGTTGTCCATGTATATCATTTCTCACCAAAGAGCCACCCAGCGAGATTGAATTTGATTCGAAGCGGCTGTCTTTGCCTTGCATCACATTCAAATTGCCAATGTGATAAGCATTCAAACTTTCTTGCTGAATTTTATAATGCTTAAGAATGGCAGAAGATGATAACGATACTTCTGTTACTGCATTGGTAAAATAATTCGCATCATCAAGACCAATGTAACTTTCAATCAATGTAGCTTCAGATTGTTCGCCCATAACAATTAAATTTCTGGGATGTGAGGCAAAAGGTTGAGCAGATTCTTTTGACAGATACAAAATATTGATTGGTTTTTCAATAACGGTGTTCTTAGGAACATTGATATATGTACCATGTTGAATGAATGCGGTATTTAGTGCAGTAAACGGACTAACTTTACTATCTGCATAGTGTGCTAAATGTTTTTTCAATAAGTCACTGTCTTTTTCCAGTGCAGCGGCCATGTTTTCAATAACAATATTTTCAGGCAAACCATCAATGCGAGAGTGTTCTTTAGAAAAAATGCCATTTACGAAAACCAGTTCATAGCAATCAAGACCTTGAAAACGAATAGAATCAATTTCATCAGTAGTAATAGATATTGATTGATCGCTTGTATTAGAAAAAGAATTTTTAGCGATTGGTCGCGTGTCAGTGTATTTCCAGTTTTCCTGACGTGTGCCAGGAAATCCGGTTTCTTTAAAAAGACTTAAAGCCGATTGGCGTTGTTCCGAAAACCAATCAGATTTAACGTCATCACCAAGTTTCTCAAAATCATTGAGGTAGTTCTGTATATTGCTGTTCATGTTTTCTTGGCTCATGCAGCTTCAACGATCCAGTCGTAACCTTTTTCTTCAAGTTCCAGAGCAAGTTCTGGCCCACCGGACTTAATGATTTTTCCATTACTTAATACATGAACATGATCAGGCTTAATGTAATCCAGTAAACGTTGGTAATGTGTCACTAAAATAATGGAACGTTCTGGACTACGTAAACTGTTGACGCCTTCAGCAACAATTTTTAATGCATCGATATCAAGACCCGAATCAGTTTCATCAAGAATAGCGAGCTTAGGTTCAAGTACGGCCATCTGAAAAATTTCGTTTCGTTTCTTTTCGCCACCAGAGAAACCTTCATTAACAGCACGATTAAGCAGATCTTCTTTCATCTTAACGATTTTCATTTTTTCTTTAACCAGCGTTAAGAATTCAACTGCATCAAGTTCCTGTTCGCCACGATTTTTACGTATGGCATTAACAGCGGCCTTTAATAAATAAACATTATTCACACCAGGAATCTCAACCGGATATTGAAACGCAAGGAAAACACCCGCCCATGCGCGTTCTTCAGGTGCAAGTTCAAGCAAATCTTTACCTTGGTACTCAACGCTACCTTTTGTTACTTCATAGCCATTTCTACCCGCAAGAACATTAGCCAGCGTGCTTTTGCCTGAACCGTTCGGCCCCATAATGGCATGTACTTCGCCTGCTTTAATATTCAGGTTTAAGCCTTTCAGTATTTCTTTGTCTTCAACCCTTGCGTGTAAATCTTTAATATTTAACATTGTTTATTCCTGTAAATAATACTTAACGAATTTTTTAACCTACTGCGCCTTCAAGCGTAATGCCTAATAATTTTTGCGCTTCAACGGCAAACTCCATTGGTAATTCTTTAAAGACTTCTTTGCAAAAGCCATTAACGATCATGTTCACAGCATCTTCTTCTTTAATGCCTCGTTGTAAACAGTAAAATAATTGATCATCACCAATCTTCGATGTCGTTGCTTCATGTTCAACTATTGCTGTTGAATTTTTAGCTTCGATATAAGGGAATGTATGTGCGCCGCATTGATCACCCATTAACAAAGAGTCACATTGGGTATAGTTTCTTGCGTTTTCAGCACTCTTACTAATCTTTACCAGTCCGCGATAAGACTGTTGTGCTTTCTTGGCAGAAATACCTTTTGATATAATCGTGCTACGCGTGTTCTTGCCAATGTGAATCATCTTTGTGCCAGTATCAGCTTGTTGATGGTTATTGGTTACCGCTACAGAATAAAATTCACCGACTGAGTTATCGCCTTTCAAAATACAACTTGGATATTTCCATGTGATTGCCGAACCTGTTTCAACCTGAGTCCATGACACTTTTGAATTATTACCGCGACAATCCGCACGTTTGGTAACGAAGTTATAAATACCGCCAACACCATTTTCATCACCGGGATACCAGTTTTGAACAGTTGAATATTTTATTTCTGCATCTTCCAATGCAACCAGTTCAACTACGGCGGCGTGTAATTGGTTTTCATCACGCATCGGTGCAGTACAACCTTCCAGGTAACTCACATGGCTTGCTTCATCTGCAATAATTAAAGTGCGTTCAAATTGACCGGTGTTTGCCGCATTAATTCTAAAGTAGGTTGATAGTTCCATCGGGCAACGCACGCCTTTTGGAATGTAAACGAATGAGCCGTCAGTGAAGACTGCTGAGTTTAATGCAGCGAAAAAATTATCTGCCGCCGGAACAACAGAACCTAAATATTTTTTAACTAATTCAGGATGATCTTTAACCGCTTCCGAAAATGAGCAGAATATAACGCCAGCATCGGCAAGCTTTCCTTTGAATGTTGTTGCAACAGAAACGCTATCAAATACGGCATCAACCGCAACGCCCGCCAACATCATTTGTTCTTGCAAAGGAATACCTAGTTTTTCATAGGTTTCTAATAATTTTGGATCAACTTCATCCAGGCTTTTTGGTCCGTCGCCTTTTTTCTTTGGTGCCGAATAATAAGAGATCGCCTGATAATCAATATGTTCTATATCAAGATGTGCCCATGTTGGATCTTCCATCGTTAACCAATGTCGATAGGCTTTTAATCGCCATTCGAGTAACCATTCAGGCTCTTCTTTTTTTGCGGAGATAAAGGCAATCGTCTCTTCGCTAAGACCCGCTGCTACGGTATCAGAATCAATATCGGTGACAAAACCATGTTCATACTCTTTGCCAACGATGTCTTCCATATTTTCACTATTAGTAGACATGCTTAGCTCTCCACGCTTTCTTTAAGGCTAAAGCTTTCACCGCAGCCACAAGATTCTTCAACATTAGGGTTTCTAAATTTAAAACCCGAGTTCAAACCTTCGCGAGTAAAATCGAGTTCGGTGCCAGCGAGATAACGTAAGCTTTGTTCATCAATAATGATCTTCACGCCATTCGATTCTATTTCTTTATCTTCTTCGTTAAGTTCTTTGGCTGTTTCAATAACGTATTGATAACCAGAACAACCGGTTGTTTTAACGCCGATGCGTAAGCCTATGCCGTTCTCATCTTTCGCAAGAACTTTGAGCACATGCTCTTTCGCACTGTCAGTCAGGTTAATCGTTGTTTCGTTAGTCATAATATTTAATGTTTCTGTTTGTGTAATTGCATCAAAATAACATCTTGTCGTTCTGCTACTTTTTTTACATTATTTCGTTGAATCATATCGCCTAGTGTTATGCCGTTTAAAAAATCAGAAACGTGACGATTTAATTCCATCCATAAATCATGTGTTAAACAACGTTCGTCGTTCTGACAATTTTGTTTACCACCGCAACGCGTAATATCAACAGGCTCGTCTACCGAATAAACAACCTTGGCGATACTGATATCGTCAGGGCTCATTGCTAATCGATAGCCGCCACCCGGACCACGAGCGCTTTCTATTAATCCATGTCGTCGTAACTTGCCGAACAGTTGTTCAAGATAAGTCAGCGAAATATCCTGACGGTGAGAAATTTCAGACAAATTCACCGGTCCATCGCCATCATGCAGCGCTAAATCCAGCATCGCGGTTACCGCATATCGTCCTTTAGTCGTCATTTTCATCGTCGTTTTCTCTTAATATGCCCTTAAACGGGGCGGCAAGATTTACATAACCTACTAAATTAGTCAAGTATATAGTTGATTAGTTTAGTCGGGAATGGTTCTCATTTAATAATATATAGATATCAATGAGTTAGTGTTCTTGAATGATTTGTTAGGAAGCTAATTTATTGTATAAGTAGATAGGAAATTCCACGAGACATTATGTTTATTGCATTTTTTATAACGCATAATGACAAAAGGCTCCCAGAGGGAGCCTTGAACTCAGCACCAGTAAAACTTGTTATCGCTTAACTGGGCTGGCTACACTGGGCGTACCTTTGTGTAGTCTCGAATGCCTGATGCAGAGCAGAGCAGGAACACCTCTTAATATAGTATCGGCAGATTCCTATTTCAAGTTAAATTTTTAGTGTCATTAATATATCTTGTTGATTTTAAAGATGGTTGGTAAGTGAACCTAAATTTAATCCATGTAATACGCAAGAATAAACTTCTTTCATCTTTTCTCGACTTAACCTGTTTTTATAATATATTCTTTTTCCTGTTGTCGAATCTCGTTGCCTTAATAATATAAGATTTAGTCTATGAAAACCGACGGTATAAATCATATCTCCTTTTATCCAGCTATCTCCATTTTGAAACATACCTGTTTGAGGCATACAGTTTTTAGGCAACTGATAGTGATAAGGCATTACTGGATTGGGTTTTACTGTGCTAAGTGGAATTACAGTTACTAGGGTTGTCCTATTTTTCATTTGAGGAGTTAAAACGATAACGGGACGTTTAGACTTAACCATTTCTGGTTCTCGAAACCCTTGAGAGAAGTCACAAAGTAATATTTGTCCTGGTTTCGGGTGTATTGTAATTGACAAGTTAAAATCCTTTTAACTAAATATTCCTACATTATATTGAAGTTGCTTTGACCAACAAGCATAAAAACTTAATATTACACAGCAAAATGCATTACTAACTTAACAATGCCATAAAGTGTGACTAATAAACAAAACACAAGAAAGAAACCCATGATGATAT
>JBFIIJ010000018.1:0-15268 GCA_041601315.1 Gammaproteobacteria bacterium | reverse complement strand
TGAGATAACCGTTTTTTTATTTACAAATCTTCTACCTTACTATTATTGAATACCGGTAAAAGAGTTGTCGATTGTATGAGTGCTTTGCGAAAGCTGTGCCCAATCGAAAGGTATGAAAGCATTTTCGTCAATATTCGTTTGATTTAATAACTTCATATCTGGTATTAGTAAAATAAGTGCGCGAACCTGATGTTCTATCTTGTCGTGTATTTGTGATGACCAAAATAATACATGCTGACTATCGATACCGGTTTCTTGAAAAGGTCTATCCAGTTTAAGTAAAAATAAACCGTCAATATTGTTGGTGGCTCTGAGATCTTTGATTATTTCGCCGCTCACAGGCAGTTGCAAAGGGTCGTTTTTATCGACTTTCTTAAACTCGATTTTTTGTCCGAGTAAATTATCCATAAATTTCTTTTTCCATATGTGACAAAAGTTAATGACTTTGATATTACCTAAGCGGAGAACGGTAAAATATATTAGTCAAAATGACAGTTCATTAAACTGTGTGTTCGATCACGAAGAACAGCAGTAGCTTATCATTAAAAACATATATATATCGCTGTAAAAGCACCATTGTTTTACTGATTTTTAATTAAATTATAAAGTATGATTAAGTCTTAACTATGAAAGGTTTTTACAATGATTAGAAATTTCAAAGATAAATCACCAAATATTCATGTAACTTCTTACATTGATGAAACAGCGGTGGTTATTGGTGATGTGACGATTGGGGAAGACAGTTCACTCTGGCCAATGACAGTTGCGCGTGGCGATGTTCAATCAATCAAAATTGGTAAAAGAACCAATATACAAGATGCTTGCGTTTTGCATGTCACACACGATGGTGAATTTTCTCCCGGTGGCTTTCCTTTAACAGTGGGTGATGATGTGACAGTTGGTCATCGTGTCACTTTGCACGCATGCACAGTAGGTAATTTATGTTTAATTGGTATGTCTGCCACAATCATGGATGGTGCGGTATTAGGCGATAAAGTTATTGTCGGTGCAGGTAGTTTGGTTCCAACTGGCAAACAACTTGAATCGGGATATTTATATGTTGGCAGTCCAGTAAAACGTGTACGTGAACTCAATGAACAGGAACTCGCCTTTCTGGAATATTCCGCCAAGCATTATTCGCATTTAAAGGACCAGCATAGAATTTCTTAAAATAGATGAAAACTAGCCAATTAGCCGTATTTAGCCTGTTTTCATGCTTACATTCCTAGCTGCAATCGCTACAATAGCCGCCCTATGTCTAGTCATACTGAAAATTCAATGAGCTGTACAAATAATCGACAAGGCTTTGATGTCATTATTGTTGGTGGTGGTCATGCCGGTACCGAAGCTGCGTTAGCTTCTGCGCGCATGGGTGCGCGTACCTTATTACTGACGCACAATGTTGATACGTTGGGGCAGATGTCTTGTAACCCGGCGATAGGTGGTATTGGTAAAGGACATCTGGTTAAGGAAATTGATGCCATGGGTGGTTTGATGGCAACGGCAGCAGATCATAGTGGTATTCAGTTTCGCATTTTAAATTCCCGAAAAGGCGCAGCGGTTCGAGCAACCCGTGCGCAAATCGACCGTTCTTTATATAAGCAATTCGTTCGTCCTGCGCTCGAAAGTCAGGAAAACCTTCTCATTTTTCAACAAGCAGTTGATGATTTGATTGTTGAAGGTGAGGTCGTAAAAGGTGTTGTTACTCAAATGGGTTTGAAGTTCATGGCACCGACAGTTGTATTAACCGTCGGTACTTTCCTCGGTGGCAAGATTCATATTGGTGATGTGAATCATCAAGGCGGTCGGGCTGGTGATCCACCTTCAATTGCATTAGCAGACAGATTACGCGAATTACCATTTAATGTTGGACGACTAAAAACGGGGACGCCACCACGTATTGATGGAAAGACTATCGATTATAGTCAGCTTGGTGTTCAACCGGGCGATGACCCTGTTCCTGTTTTTTCTTATATCGGTGATAAAAGTCAGCACCCGGAACAAGTGTCGTGTCACATTACCTATACTAATGAACGGACTCACGAAGTTATTCGTGGCGCTCTGGATCGTTCTCCAATGTTTAATGGCAATATCGAAGGTACGGGGCCGCGTTATTGTCCTTCAGTTGAAGATAAGGTGATGCGTTTTGCCGATAAAGATGCGCACCAGATATTTATTGAACCGGAAGGTCTAAATACCAATGAAGTTTATCCAAATGGCATTTCAACTTCATTACCTTACGATGCACAGATTGAGTTGGTGCAAACCATAAAAGGATTTGAAAATGCACACATCATTCGTCCGGGCTATGCCATTGAATATGATTTTTTCGACCCACGTGAATTAACGCCCTGGTTAGAAACGCGATTTATTAAAGGCTTGTTTTTTGCTGGACAAATTAATGGTACGACCGGTTATGAAGAAGCGGCTGCGCAAGGCTTGCTTGCCGGTTTAAATGCTGCGCTAAGAGTTCAGGATAAAGAGCCCTGGTATCCACGTCGTGATGAAGCTTATCTTGGCGTATTGGTTGATGACTTGATTACCATGGGAACAATTGAGCCGTATCGAATGTTTACCAGCCGCGCGGAATATCGTTTGATGTTGCGCGAAGACAATGCTGATCTTCGTTTAACTGAGCAAGCATATAAATTGGGTTTGGTCGACGAACAACGTTGGCGTTTGTTTAGTGAAAAACGAGAAGCAGTAGAAAAAGAAACAGCACGTTTGGATAAAATTTGTGTCGGTTCTAAATTACTGTCGGTTGAAGATGCAGAAAGTGTGCTTGGTCATAGCTTAAGTAAAGAGCAAAGTTTGTTGCAGCTATTGAAACGTCCCGAGATTAGTTACAGCGACATTTCAAAATTACCGAATCTGGATTTTACTGACATTGATCCAATTGTTGCCGATCAAGTTGAAATTCAAGCGAAGTATTCAGGTTATATCGTTCGTCAGGAAGAAGAAGTTGATCGTAATCGACGCCATGAAGAAACAGTATTGCCTGAAAGTCTTGATTATAAAGACGTACGAGGTTTATCGACTGAAGTGGTCGAGAAATTATCTAAACATCGTCCAGTTAATTTGGGACAAGCGGGTCGAATTCAAGGTATTACTCCGGCGGCAATCTCTCTGTTACGCATTCATTTGAAGAAGCAATCTTTAATGCTTCAACAAAGCGCCTAATTATATTTAATCATTTGTTCAATTCATGCGGGATAAGTTAAAGGCTGGTCTGCAAAGTCTTGGTCTTGATCCTGAGCAGCAACCGTGCGATCAATATCTGGCATACATTGCTTTATTACATAAATGGAATCAGGCTTATAACCTGACCGCGTTAAAAGATCCCGAACAAATGTTATCTCGTCATGTGCTGGATTCCTTATCTGTCTTGTCTTTTATTGAAGGTCAGTATTGTCTCGATATCGGCACTGGCCCTGGATTGCCAGGAATGATTTTAGCTTTGGCACTGCCTGATACCGAATGGGTATTACTTGATAGTAATCAAAAAAAAATTCGTTTCCTAAGGCATGTGAAAGCTGAGCTTGGTATTTCTAATGTTGATATTGTTCAATCACGAGCAGAATCTTATAAATCAACAAAAGATTTCGATACAATTATTTGTCGGGCTTTCGCTCCTTTAAATCGACTACTTGAGCTGAGTCAGCACTTAATAAATCAAGACAATCAATTACTTGCCATGAAAGGTAAGCAGGCAAATGATGAAATTAAGGAATTGGGCGAGCACGAATTTATTATTACCTTTAATAGCCTGGAACATGCAGCAGACGCTTCACTTGCAAATCTAATCCAGATAAGACGAGCAGAATGATATTTTTGGTTGGATACCCGTGATACTTGGAAATGCCTATTCACAGCACGCCCGTTTTCATCCATGGCGTCGTTGCTCCTCTTTACAGGGGAGAGCCATGCTGCATCGTCGCGCCTCGCCCTGAATAAAAACAGACGCACTCTGATCAGGCATTTCCAAGTATCACGGGTATAACCAGTATGGTAGAGTACCTAGCATAAGAATTTTAATAATACGGTAATTGGCAGGTTTAATGGCTCGAATAATTGCAATCTCTAATCAAAAGGGTGGAGTAGGGAAGACGACAACCGGCGTCAATCTTGCGGCATCTTTAGCTGCGGCTAAACGCAGGGTTTTGCTAGTCGACCTTGACCCTCAAGGTAACGCGACCATGGGTAGTGGTATCGATAAGCGGAACCTTGAAGTATCCAGTTATGATTTATTAATGGGTGATAAAACCGCAAAAGAAGTGATTGTTAAGTCACCTGAAGGCCGTTATGACTTAATTCCAACCAATTCTGATTTGACTGGCGCGGAAGTCTCTTTGCTGGATGAAATGGCACGAGAAATCCGTTTAAGAACAGCACTTGAACCTGTTGCTGATGACTACGATTTTATATTTATTGATTGTCCACCTTCTTTAAACATGTTGACGGTGAACTCATTAGTTGCAGCAGATTCTGTGATGATTCCAATGCAATGCGAGTACTACGCTCTGGAAGGGTTAAGTGCACTGTTAGAGACGATTGAAAAGATACGTAAGTACTTAAACCCCAAACTCAAAATCGAAGGTTTATTACGAACCATGTATGACCCGCGAAATAATCTTGCGACTCAGGTTTCAGCCCAGTTGTTGGATCACTTTGGCGAAAAAGTCTATCGCACGATCATTCCTCGTAATGTTCGTTTAGCGGAAGCGCCAAGTTATGGCTTGGCTGCATTAACGTATGATAAAACATCCAGTGGTGCAGTTGCCTATCTGGCTTTGGCGGGTGAGATGCTAAGACGTGAAGGTATGGCTGCGTAAAAGCAGTTTTTAAACGAATAATACAAACGAATATGGCAGCAGCAAAGAAACGCGGATTAGGAAAAGGACTCGATGCATTATTGGGTTCTCATGAAGACTTTTCAAAATCATCTGAGTCAGATTCATTACAAACACTTGCGGTTGATTTGATTCAACGCGGACAGTATCAACCTAGGCAAGATTTCAATCCGGAAGCGTTAAATGAATTAGCGGACTCAATTCGTGCGCAAGGTATGATTCAGCCTATCGTTGTGCGTCTTCTTGCAGATAAAAAAACTTACGAGATTATTGCCGGCGAACGTCGCTGGCGCGCTGCACAGATAGCAGGCTTACATGAAATCCCCGTTATTATAAAAGATGTAACTGACCAAACAGCAATGTGTTTGGCATTGATCGAAAACATCCAACGTCAGGATCTTAATCCATTAGAAGAAGCAAGGGCACTGGAACGTTTGATCAAAGAATTTAATATGACTCATGATGCCACTGCTGATGCAGTGGGACGATCACGATCTGCTGTGAGTAATCTTTTAAGATTACTGGAATTAGATAGTGGTGTTAAGAAATTGTTGGAAACACGCCAGCTAGATATGGGGCATGCCAGAGCATTACTGAGTTTAGCTAAAAACAAACAGCTTGAATTAGCGAAGCGAGTGGTAAAGCAGGGTTTATCTGTTAGGGCGACAGAAAATCTGGTGCAGCAATTATCGAGTAAAGACAAAAAGAGCAAACCAACGAATAAAGTTAAAGACCCTAATATCGGTAGTCTGGAAAATGATTTATCTGAGCGACTTGGTGCGAATGTAATTATTAATCATCAATCAAATGGTCGTGGAAAGTTACAGATTACTTACAATTCTTTAGATGAATTGGAAGGCATACTTAAACGGATTAAATAAAATTGCCATCGCGTTTTAGTGTAAATTTTTCGTATTAAAAAATTTAGTATGGTTCTTTAAAAGTTTAGTCATTTCTGTCTCTGCAACAGGTTTACTATACAGGTAACCCTGAACTACATCACAGTTCATATTTAGTAGAGCATTTGTCTGATGTTGATGTTCAACTCCTTCTGCAACTACATTTAACTTAAGAGTATGTGCTAAATCAATAATCGTTTGAACGATACTTTTATTAACATCGGATGATTCCATCCCTCTTATGAAAGACATATCTATTTTCAAAGTATCAATGGGGAATTTTCTAAGGTAGCTTAAGGAAGAATAACCTGTGCCAAAATCATCCATAGCAATAGTTATTCCCAAATCTTTTACTTTTTTCATCGTAGCGATTGCTTCATCGGTATTTTCCATAACAGTAGCTTCAGTAATTTCAATTTCAATATTACTTGCAGGTAAATTGAATTCATCTAAAGTAGATTTAAGTTGATCAAGGAAGTTTAACTGTTTGAATTGTCGAGCTGAAATATTAATGGCGACTTTATGATCTAATAAATGATCTTTAATCCAGACGCTGGTTTGCTCAGCAGCCTTGTGAATGATTTGGCTGCCAAGAGGTATAATCAATCCTGTTTCTTCCGCAATAGGAATAAAAATGTTTGGTGCAACAATACCATTTCCGTTTCGATTCCAACGGACTAGTGCTTCCATGCCGACTATTTCGCCCGTTTGTATATCTACTTGTGGTTGATAATATAAAATAAAATCGTTATTTTTTAATGCCGTTCGTATATCTTCTTCCAGCTCTAATCGTTTATGAGCTTCTTTATTCATTATTTCGGTGTAGTACCAATAGTTATTTCCACCAAGGTCTTTCGCATGATACATAGCTGTATCAGCATTCTTTAATAGTTCTTCTGTTGTTTTGCCATGATTAGGATATAAAACGATGCCAATGCTTGGGGATACAACTACTTGATGGCCTTGAAGGTCAAAAGGATCATTCATCAAATCAATAATACGTTGTGATACTTCGGCAGCTTTGTGTGAGCTTTCAATATCTTCAAGTAAAATTGTAAATTCATCGCCACCTAAACGAGCCACGACATCATTGCCTCGAAGAACTTCGCTTAGTCGTTCAGAAAAAAATTGTAAAAGGAGATCTCCTGCAGTGTGTCCAAGTGAGTCGTTGATGTTCTTGAATCTATCGAGATCCATAAACAATACAGCATGAGAACGTTGGGTTCTATTACTACGTGAGATGGCATTATTTAATATATCGGTAAAATACTTTCTATTAGGTAAATTAGTTAAAGGGTCATAACTTGCTAATTGTCTCAAATGTTCCTCATGTTGTTTTTCAGTAGTAATATCCGTTTGAGTACCAACTATTCTTGTTGGTGATCCATCATTCTCTCTTGCAACTACCAGACTTTTAGACAGAATCCAGCAATAATCACCATTTTTCTTTTTTATACGAAACTTTGATTTGAGAACATCAATTTTATTATTTAAAAGATCATTAATACTTTCCAGCGTCTGTGCTTTATCATCAGGATGAATTAACTTGATTAATGAATTAGTAGAGTTGGCTATTTCGTCAACTTCGTAACCAAGCATGGTAAAATAGGTATCATTTCTTACGAGATTATTAGTTTTCAAGTCCCAATCGAAAGTACCTTCATTTGATGCCATAAGTGCATATTTTAATCTTTCTTCACTTAAAGCTAAATTTTTCTGAACTTCTGTGCGACTTATAATTTCGTTTTCCAGTGATTTGTTTGTGCTTTTTAACTCTTCTGTTCTTTTATCAATAAGTTGTTCCAGATTTTCGTTTACATTTTTAAGATTGTTTTGTAATTGACTAATTGTAAGGTGTGTTTCTAATCGAGCTTTTAAAATTTCAGCTTTAAAAGGTTTCGTTATAAAATCAACGCCTCCAGCAGCAAAGCCACGAACAATATCAAATTCTTCTTTTAGCGCACTTAAAAATATAATGGGTACATTTTCCATTGCGGCCTGTTTTTTGATTATTTCGCATGTTTCGAAACCATCCATTCCCGGCATGGTTATATCCAAAAGTACCATACCGGGAGCTGAAGATAGACATGAATTTATTGCCATTTGACCGGAGGTAGCAAGTCGTACTTTGTATCCTCTTTCTGACAATAAGGTTTGGAGTAGCTTTAGGTTATTAGTATTATCATCGACAATCAAAATTTCAATATTTTGAAAAGATAGTTTTTCAACACTTTTAATCGATGCATTCATTTATTGATTAATACTTTTTGAATATGGCGTAAACATTGAGATAATTACATCAAATTGAAATTCATCAATTAATTTTCTCAATTCCTCTGTCGTTTCTGCATACTGCGAATCAATTGAATCTATTAATTTATAGAGCTCATAAATATTTCCTTCAACTGCTGCCTGTTGTAGCGCATTTAAAGATTCCTTGGAAAAGGCACGAGTTAAGTCATCGTTGCTTAAAGTTTTATCTGTTATTTTTTCAATATGCTCAATACTTTCTCTAGGTTCATATGTGAACTTGATGTCTATATGACGTTTCAATACGCTATATATTTCACGTTCTCTATAGGGTTTATAAATAAGTTCATCAAATCTGTATTTAGTTAAGTTTTGAAGGTTATTGTTTAAACCACTGGCAGTAAGTGCAATAATTTTTACATTACTTCCCTCAGGTAATTGGCGAATTTTTTCAAGTGCTTCAATGCCATTCATGACTGGCATTTTAATGTCCATCAAGATTACATCGGGATTCCACATGCTAAAAGATTCAACAGCTTCAAGACCATTGGTAGCAATCTTGATTTTATGGCCAGTTTTGTTGATCAACTTAGTTAATAGTTTTCTGTTATGTTCAATGTCCTCCACAATTAAGATTTTGCCGCTTTCTTCGGGTAGTGAAAAATTTACTTTTTCACGAACTTGAATGCCAGTTTTTAAATATTGAACAATTGATGTTTTTAAATAAAAATTAAAGCATGTTCCTTCTCCAAACGTTGAATCAACAGTAATCACCCCACCCATGAGTTCGATATAACTTTTTGATAAATTTAAACCTAAACCGGTGCCGTGTTGTTTACGACCTGATTCTGTTTGAGTGAAAGGTGAAAATAAATCATCCATTTCTTCAGGCTTCATGCCAGAGCCAGTATCACTGATTGATATATATAGCTTCCCTGTTGTTTTGTTTTCCTTGTCAGCCTGATAGGAAACATTAAGTCTGATTTCTCCTTTTTCAGTAAACTTAATCGCATTACCTATTAAGTTGATAAGTATTTGCCTTAATTTAAGATCATCAATATTAATGTATTGAGGCAGGTCGGAATCGTATTCAACGAGTAAGTTAATATCTTTTTTTTGTGCACGAACATCTAGCATTGCGACTGTCGATTCGAGTAAGTAAAACAGATCTATGTTTGATGTTTCAATTTCCAATTTACCTGCTTCAATCTTGGCCATATCAAGGATATCGTTTATTAAAGCAAGCAAATGATCCCCGCTTTGATTAATGATGTTGATATAATTTTCAAATATATGGTCTAGCCCAGGTTTGCCAAGAATCAGTTCAGTAAATCCGATGATGGCGTTCAATGGTGTACGTAATTCATGCGACATGCTGGCTAAAAACTGGCTCTTGGCTTTGTTTGCACTTTCAGCTTCTTCTTTTGATTTTTTAAGTTCTATATTTGCAATCTCAAGTTCTTCAGTTCTTTCTGTAACTCGTTGTTCAAGCAAGTTATGACTTTCAAGTAACTCTTGTTCATTATTTTGAATATGCTCAAGCATATTGTTGAAACCATCGCATAAGTGTTCAATTTCTAAAAAATCATCTCGTTTAACTCGAACACTAAAATCTTTTTCGTTTTTTACCTTATCGGTAGCATCAGATAATTTTAAAATGGGGATAGAAATTAACTTCTGTAAGCGTGCCGCTAAAATAATGCTTAAAAAAAGTGATAGTAAAACAATAATTCCGGTTATTGACAGATTACGCATTAATTGTTCATAGAGTAAATCTAGACTGGCTTGTATATAAACTTTGCCAATGAATTCATTTTCTCCTTCCAGATAAATAGTATGGAGCAGATGTAATTGACGTGCTTCAAAAAAATAACCGTCTTGTTCCGGGAGCTCAAAAACAGACGGTGTATTTTGCAAGCGACTATAACTTGCAAACAATCTGTTATTTTTATTATAAATTCCTGCGGCGGTTATTCGCGGGTCATTTTCCAGATCAGAAAGAATTTTTGTTGCATCATTTACATCTTCGAAAGCAAGAGCTGCCTGTACATTGCCGCCAGTAATTTTTGCAACAGCAGTTAAGTTTTCTCCAAGAATGTATTCTTGTTCTCTTAGTTGAGTCAAAGTAAATAAACTTGCTGCAAGTAGCAACGTAATCATACTAATTGAAACAATAATCAGCGTTAGTTTTGCTCGAATGGAATATTTGTGTTTGCTTGATGTTCTATTCATTTTTCAAACTCACTAATCGTTCAGCGATTCTTAGAACCTTCGAAGGTATTTTTAAATCAACTGCTTTTGCAGCATCATCATTGATTTCAAATTTAACTTTGTCGCTAACGCGAATGAAATTAATCATGCCTCCGCGTTGTATAAACCGTGGTGACTCACCTATCGTAAGACTGTTTTTGTCTTTCAAATAATCGAGAATATATTTCGATTTATGATCAGCTTTAGCAGTAATGAAAATTATTTGGCATGAATTTAAATTGTTTAATTTATCATTAACGTTGAGCAGTTTAATGTTTAGCTTCCGACTTTTTTTGGATAATGCGGCCATCGAGTTAAATGCAGATTTATAGTTTTCTTGAATGCCGTAAACGCAAATGTCAGAAGTTAATTTGGTATTCTCGGGCCACTCAACAAAACGCAGAAAATTATAAAGATAAGCTGCTTTAAGTTTTATTTCTAGTTGTTCACTTTCAGCATCAAGAGCAAAACTATTTTGAAAGAGTCCTGATACCAGGAAAGTTATTGCAATATATTTTATGCTTAACTCTAAGTAAGATCGTAATCTGCGCAATGGAGATATTGCATGCTTTTGAAAACTTGGGCTATGCATTTTTTTAATCATGAAAATAATAAATTAAAAATTGACACTAATTGTTGCGTAAACACCGCGTCCTGCATGATGAGGCAAAGAATTAACTGAACGTCGATTAAGACTCGGAAAGAAGATATCTTCGTCTAATAAATTATCTCCATATAATGAAAAAGTGGTATTGGATAATGCGTTTGTTTTAAGCAACTTACCCAGATTCATTCTCAGGTTTGCAGTTAACAAATTATAAGCATCTGCATCGGGGTTGTTAAAATTAACAGTCGTTGTTTGATGAGTCTGTAATGTTGATTTAGCGAAGAAACTATTAAATACACTGAACTGATATCCACGGTGGGATTCGTAGGAAACACCTGTTTTAATCATCCAGTCTGGACTGTATGTTTCATCATCATGTCCATCACTATGTTCATTGTTTTGATAACTCAGGTTGCCTATGAAATCAAAACCGTGCCCCAAATTGTATTTGCCTTCCAATTCAAAACCATTGTATTCAGTCCCACCGGAATTAATGAAAGTTTGTGGAGTTACTCCCGTGCGGGAGATAAGGTTATTTTGTTCACTATGAAAATATGTCGCTGAAAATGATGTTTTGTTTGATTGATAAGAAACTTGAAAATCAATTGTTTCTATTGACTCAGGTGTAAGAGCCGAATTACCTGTTAGTGTAGGTATTCCAATAAACTGTTCAACCGGAGAAGGTTCACGAAAAGCTTCACCATATAAAATTTTTGCACTCCAGTTTTTATTTAATTGTGTTAGTACAGATAGTCGAGGTGAAAAGTTTCCGTCTGAGAATTCAGGTTTGTTATATTGGCCTCCACCAATAATTTTGAGCCAATCGAGAGGTTGGTATTCTAATTGAAAATAAGTACCATAAGTATGTGTAATATAACCTCCCGATGACAACACGCCATCTAGTAGGTGGTAGGTTCCTCCAGCTAATATGTTTAGTTTTTCGTTTAGTTTTGCTCGAGTAGAAATTTCTATCAAATAATCATCACTGTCAGAGCTGGTAAATGGACGAGCGTTATTTACTCTAAGTTCGTTTTCAAAATAGGAATAGCCAAAATTGGCCGACACCGACCAGTCCTTAGTCAGATAATGTTGATATCCAAGATCAATAAATTGACGATCGATATTTAAATCTGAGCTCGGTAGGTTAAAAGTACTTTTTGCATGATCTTGCGAAGTATCCGACAGTAATGCATTTAAAGTGAAACCTTTATAGCGAGCATTAAACACCGCTTGTGCTCCGGTGTAACCGGTCTTGTAAGTACCAATATTTCCAGCTTCGTCGGTAATATTATTAAAGTCATCTCCGCCGACATTATCTGCATTTAGAGCGGCGAAGATTTCTAGTTCACCCCATTTGCCACCGCCATTTATATTGATTTTTTTTGTATCAAATGAGCCATAAGTGAACGAGGCCTCGGCAGCGGGTTCACGAGGTGCATCTTTTGTAATTAAATTGATTACACCTGCATAGGCATTTGTCCCGTATAAAACCGAACCCGGTCCACGAATAATCTCAATTTGTTTTAAGGAATCGACAGGAAACGAGTTATAGAAAGTTGTATTGGTACTGTTATTTCCGGCATCTCTAACTGGACGTCCATTCAAAAGTAAAAGAACGGTATTATCTGTATGGGTAAACGAAACACCTCGTACATTGGCACGGTTATGAGGAAATAGATTTGAGCCAATAATCTGCATACTGGTTTGTCTGTCCAGTACATCGCGCAAGTTTCTTGCGCCATAGCGTTTGATCTCTTCTGCAGTAACAACTGTGACAATACCTGGAGCATCAGCAATATGTTCTTCTTTCTTGGAAGCAACACTGACTGTCGTAAGCTCTTCTAGATCTAGTTCTAGTAATTCCTGGAGTTCTTTATCAAGTCCGAGCGAATCCTCAGCCAATACCAACGTTGACCAACACAATCCTATTAACAAATAGGTAGCAAATTTAGGCTGCAAGAGATGCTCCGGTATAACTTTATTATTATTTAATAGTGAGCTAATTAGTAAATTGTAGTTTGTATATAGCAAGCTTTAGGCCGAATATTTAATAAATAGCTAATTAATTTTTAAAACTGATTTAAAATGCAACACTAATCGTTCCATAAAAACCTCGCTGGTAATGATGTGGAATTGAATTCACGTTTGTACGGCTAATGCTGGGAAAATAGATATCTTCATCAAGTAAGTTATCACCATAAAGTGACAAGTTAATGTCTGAGAATGATTTGTTATTTAACACATGTCCCAGATTCATATTGATATTAGCTGTTAACAGGTTGTAACCATCAGCATCAGGATTGCTTACCGTCACGGATGCGACTTGATGATTTTGTAATGTCGATTTAGCGAAATAGCTATTAAATAGACTAAATTGATAACCCTTGTCTGAATCATAGGAAATGCCTGTCTTTATCATCCAATCAGGGCTGTATGTGATATCAGTGGTGCCATCATTTTTTTCATTCGTTTGATAACTAAGGTTGCCAATAAATTGTATACGTTCATTAATCTTCCATTTGCTTTCCAGTTCAATACCATCGTAAGTTATACCGCCAGTATTGATCGCCGTTACAGGTGGGCCTGACACTCGGGTAATTAAATCTTCCTGTTCACTATGAAAATAGGTAGCGGCTAAAAACAGATTTGGGCTGTTGTAAAAAATTTGGGCGTCAAAGGTTTCGATCGTTTCCGGACTCAGATTAGGATTGCCCTGAGCTATTCCTGGAATGTTTGTGAATCGTTGTGCCGGAGATGCCTCATGGAATGCTTTGCCAAATAAAAGCTTAGAACCCCAGTGTTCATCGAATTGAATAATGGATGCTATTCGTGGTGAAAAATCACCCGAAATCATTTCCGGTTTGTTATATTGAAAACCACCGATCAGCTTTAACCAATCGTAAAGTTGATAGTCCGCCTGTGTGTAAAAACTATAACTGTTGGTGTCAAAAGAAAGGTTGCCCTCACTGCTTAACAATCGATAAGTTGCACCTGTAATTAAGTTTAATTTATTCGTTGGTGCGTAAGAAGAACTTAACTCAAATAAATAATTATTCGTACGGTCCTTAGCAATATTAGGTACAGTGTCTAAGACGGCCACACTTTGACGCTGGTGATACGAGGCATTGACAGCAAGATTCCATTTGCTGCTAATTTCATGCTGATAGCCAATATCAATGAACTGGCGATCAAACTGTAACTCTGTACTCGGAAAGGCAAATGCCACACGATGGTTATCATTCGTGGTTTCTGATAGTAAGGTGTTTAACGTTAAGCCCTTATATTTTAAATTCAAAATAAGTTGCTCTCCTTCTTTTCCTGTTTTAAATGTTCCTGTCGTTCCAGATCCATCCTTAATATTGTCATGATTAATGCCGTCGCTATTAAGGCCCAGGATCGTACCGAAGACTTCAAGATCTCCCCACTTACCGCCGCCAGTCAATTGTCCTTGCTTGCTATCAAACGATCCGTAACTTAGTGATAATTCGCCTGAAGGTGAGTCAGGTGCGTCTTTTGTGACGAGATTAATGGCACCACTAAATGCGTTTGTACCGTATAAAACAGACCCCGGCCCACGGATAATTTCAATTTGTTTTAAACTTTCAACAGGAAAAAAAGCATAGATATCCAGGTTGATACTTGAGGTGGCCGATTCTCGTAGTGGGCGACCATTTAACAGAATTAAAATAGTGTTATCGATTTGAGAATTGGACTCGCCACGCATTGTTGCTTTGTTGTGAGGTAAAGTACTGGAACCAATGATTTGCAGACTGGTTTGTCGATCCAGTACATCACGCAAATTTCTTGCACCATAACGTTTGATCTCTTCTGCAGTAACAACTGTGACAATGCCTGGAGCATCAGCAATATGTTCTTCTTTCTTGGAAGCAACACTGACCATAGCAAGTTGCTCAATATCAAGTTGTAAAAGTTTCTCAAACGCTTCATCCACGAGGGAAGCATTATTAGCAATGGCACCAATTGACCAAAAGCAGCTAGTTAGGAGAAACGTTAAAATCTTTTTCATTTAAGGCGCTCTAATATTTGGATATGCTGTTGTTTATTAGCACCAAGAAATTTTCTTTTAAATACATACGCTTGCGTAGCTATATAGCTCAGCAATACTCATGCCAGTTGATTGTTATTCTTGTTGTTACTTTTTTAGTATTAAATGAAGTATTGGTTAGAGTCATAGATTTGAGCACTTTGTTCGGTGCCTTGTGAGTAATAATGATGCTGAGGGTAGTTACAATGACTTCTTTCTTCTTGGAAGCGATACTTAAAGTAGCTAGTTCTTCCAGTTGAATATCAGATGTGTTTATTTTTCCTGCATAGCAATGCAGTGAAGACGTTAATAAGAGTACTGAGTTTAAATAAGACAATCTCATACTGTATGTATGTACCATTAGCGT
>JBFIIJ010000017.1:0-15311 GCA_041601315.1 Gammaproteobacteria bacterium | reverse complement strand
GAACACATTTTATTGTCACGCCAGGTGGGTGTGCCCTACATCGTGGTTTACTTAAACAAAGCCGATCAGGTTGACGATGCAGAATTACTCGAATTAGTTGAAATGGAAATTCGTGAATTATTAGATTCCTATGATTTCCCTGGCGACGATACGCCGATTGTGACGGGTTCAGCCCTAAAAGCACTCGAAGGCGATACCAGTGAGATTGGTATCCCTTCGATTTTGAAACTGGTTGCGGCAATGGATGATTACTTTCCCTTACCCGAGCGCCCAGTTGACCAGCCTTTCCTTCTTCCCATCGAAGACGTGTTCTCAATCTCAGGTCGCGGTACGGTTGTGACCGGTCGTGTTGAGCGCGGCATTGTAAAAGTCGGTGAAGAAATTGAGATTGTCGGTATCAAAGACACACAAAAGACCACCTGTACGGGTGTTGAAATGTTCCGTAAGTTATTAGACGAAGGTCGTGCGGGCGACAACGTTGGTGTTTTGTTGCGTGGTACCAAGCGTGAAGAAGTTGAGCGTGGTCAGGTGTTATGTAAACCAGGTTCAATTACACCACACACGCATTTTGAAACAGAAATCTACGTCTTGAGTAAAGATGAAGGTGGACGTCATACGCCCTTCTTCAATAATTACCGCCCACAGTTTTACTTCCGTACGACGGATGTGACGGGTGCGATGGAATTACCAGAAGGGACTGAAATGGTTATGCCTGGTGATAACATCAAAGTAACGGTGAAGTTGATTGCACCGATTGCGATGGAAGAAGGTTTGCGTTTTGCAATACGAGAAGGCGGCCGTACCGTGGGTGCGGGTGTTGTTTCTAAAATTATTGAGTAATTAAAAAAATGGCTGAACAACAAGTAATTAGAATTCGCCTTAAGGCATTCGATCATCGTCTAATCGATCAATCTACAAAAGAGATTGTCGAGACAGCAAAACGTACAGGTGCTCAGATAAAGGGTCCTATACCTTTGCCGACGAAAAAAGAACGCTTTACTGTTTTGATTTCGCCGCACGTTAACAAAGATGCTCGTGATCAATACGAAATTCGTACTCATAAACGTTTAATGGATATCGTTAACCCAACTGATAAAACGGTTGATGCGTTAATGAAACTTGATCTGGCGGCGGGTGTCGACGTTCAGATTAAACTTCAATAAGAATAATTGGTGGATTTATAGCAATGACGATTGGAATAATAGGTCGAAAACGAGGCATGACAAGAGTCTTCACTGAAGAAGGACTTTCTGTGCCAGTGACCGTTGTTGAAGCGACTCCTAATCATATTACAAATTTGATTACGACAGCTGCAAAAGGTTATACCGCGGTACAGGTTTCTTGGGGGACCAAAAAATCATCATCGTTGACTAAATCGGAAGCAGGCAACTATGCAAAAGCAAATATAGAAACCGGCGAAGGTCTTTTAGAGCATCGAGTAACTGATGAAGAACTTCAGCAATTTACTGCGGGTTCTGAAATTAAAGTTGATATGTTTGAAGCAGGTCAAAAAGTAGATGTTACCGGTACAACTAGCGGTAAAGGTTTTGCTGGTGGTATTAAGAGACATAACTTTAGTCATCAACGTAATTCACACGGTAACTCAATATCGCATCGTGCTCCTGGTTCTATAGGTCAATGTCAAACACCAGGTCGCGTATTTAAAGGTAAAAAAATGGCAGGTCACTTGGGTGATGTTCAGCGTACAACCCAGAATCTTGAAGTTGTTCGTGTTGATACCGAACGTAACTTATTATTGATTAAAGGTTCAGTTCCTGCAGTTAAAGGCGGCAGGGTTGTTATCAAACCTTCTGTAAAGGCACGTAAATAAGGCAAACACATGGAACTTACAATTCAAACATCAGGCAAGAAAAAAGCGGGCAGCATGACTGTTGCCGATAGCGTTTTTTCTGTCGAATTTAACGAGCCGTTGATACATCAGGTTTTAACCTCGTATCTGGCAGGCGCACGTTCAGGCACTAGAGCACAAAAAACACGTTCTGAAGTTAATGGTGGTGGTAAAAAACCATGGCGTCAAAAAGGTACAGGTCGTGCTAGAGCAGGAACTATCCGTAGTCCATTATGGCGCAGCGGTGGTGTAACGTTTGCAGCTAAACCGCAGGACCATAGTAAAAAATTAAATAAGAAAATGTATCGTGGTGCTATGCGTTCGATCCTTTCTGAACTTATACGTCAAGAACGATTTATTTGTATCGATGAGTTTGATGTTGCGGAATCAAAAACAAAACTAGTCAAAGAAAAGCTGGATAGTCTTGGTCTTGAAGACGTTTTAATTATCACTGAAGAGTTAACTGAAAACCTTTACTTCGGAATAAGAAACCTGCCAAAGGCAGATGTAATAGATTCCGATGAAATAGATCCATACTCATTGATTGGTTTTGAAAAAGTATTGATTACTCAGGCGGCAGTTACAAAAGTTGAGGCATGGTTATCATGAATCAGGAAAAATTAATGACGGTTTTACTTGAGCCAAGAGTGACTGAAAAGTCGACAATGGTTGGTGAAGCTCATAATCAATACGTGTTTAAAGTTGCAAAGAGCGCAACTAAACCTGAAATAAAAAAAGCTGTTGAACTTATGTTTGATGGTGCTGAAGTTGAATCGGTTCAGGTTACTAACGTAAAGGGCAAAAGAAAAATATTCGCACGCAGACCTGGTCAGCGTGTTAACTGGAAGAAAGCCTATGTCAAACTGAAGCCTGGTTTTGACATTGATTTCATGGGGGCTTGATAGGTAAGTATTATGGCACTAGTTAAACCAAAACCAACATCAGCAGGCCGTCGTTCTATGGTCAAGGTTGTTAGTCCTGAGTTATATAAGGGCAAACCTTATGAGCCTTTGTTGGAAAAACAAAATAAATTTTCAGGGCGTAATAACAATGGTCGTATTACCGTCCGTCATCGCGGCGGTGGTTCAAAACAACGTTATCGCATCATTGATTTCAAACGAAACAAGGATGGTATTGCTGCAAAAGTAGAACGTATTGAATACGATCCGAACAGAACAGCACATATTGCTTTATTGCTTTATGTCGATGGTGAAAGACGTTACATCATTGCTCCTGCTAATGTGAAAGTTGGTGATGAAGTTATGTCTGGTATAGAAGCAGGTATTAAAGTTGGTAACTCTATGCCATTGCGAAACATCCCTTTAGGTTCAACCGTACATTGTATTGAGTTGAAAGCGGGTAAGGGCGCGCAAATAGCCCGTAGTGCAGGAGCTGGTGTTCAGTTAGTAGCAAAAGAAGGGCAACATGCAACGCTGAGATTGCGTTCTGGTGAAATGCGTAAAGTATTATCTGATTGTCGTGCGACGATTGGTGAAGTAAGTAATGGTGAGCATCAGTTACGGTCTCTAGGTAAAGCCGGTGCCAAACGTTGGCGCGGTGTTCGTCCTACAGTTCGTGGTGTTGCGATGAACCCAATCGATCACCCACATGGTGGTGGTGAAGGTCGTACTTCAGGTGGTCGTCATCCTGTTAGTCCATGGGGTACCCCGACTAAAGGTTTTAAAACAAGAAAGAACAAACGAACTGATAAATTAATCGTTCGTAAACGTAAATAATAGAGAGGAATACACGTGCCACGTTCAGTAAAAAAAGGTCCGTTTATTGACCATCACCTTGTAAAGAAGGTGCAAGCAGCAAAGGATAGTAACGATAAGCGTCCAATAAAAACCTGGTCTCGTCGCTCTATGGTTATGCCTGAGATGGTTGGATTAACGATCGCTGTACATAATGGTAAAGATCATATGCCCGTTTATATCTCTGAAAATATGGTTGGACATAAATTAGGTGAGTTTGTTTTAACTCGTACTTTTCGTGGCCACCTTGCAGATAGAAAATCTTAATTAGTAGAAGAAAATATTTATGGCAACTTCAGCAACATTAAAATATACACATTTGTCACCGCAAAAAATGCGTTTAGTGGCAGATCAGATTCGTGGATTGCCTGTTGATCGTGCGATTAACTTACTTGCGTTTAGCAATAAAAAAGGTGCGGACATTATTAAAAAAGTTCTCGAGTCTGCGATTGCGAATGCTGAGAATAATGATGGTGCTGATATCGACGAATTAAAAGTCAGTGCGATACAAGTGAATCAAGGTCCAACAATGAAGCGCTTACGTCCACGCGCAAGAGGCCGAGCCGATAGAATTATAAAGAGAACCAGTCATCTCATCGTGACGGTATCTGAAACGGAGACTAATAAATAGCATGGGTCAAAAAGTACATCCAACGGGGATACGCCTCGTCATTATTAAAGACTGGACTTCAACCTGGTATGCAGACAGTAAAGATTATGCTGGTTATTTGCATGCAGATATCAAGGTTAGAGAGTATGTTCGAAAGAAATTAGCCAATGCATCAGTTAGCCGTATTCAGATTGAAAGACCTGCAGGTAATGCGCGAGTCATTATTCATACTGCACGACCAGGGATTGTTATTGGTAAGAAAGGTGAAGATATTGAACGTCTTCGTTTTGAAATTTCTCAAATGATGGGTGTGCCAGCACATGTAAGTGTTGAAGAGATTCGTAAGCCTGAACTGGATGCGTATCTGGTTGCTGAAAGTGTCGCACAACAAATTGAACGTCGTATTATGTTTCGTCGTGCTATGAAGCGAGCAGTAACAAACACCATGCGTCTTGGTGCACAAGGCATCAAAATCACCGTTGCTGGTCGATTGAATGGTGCTGAAATTGCGCGAAGTGAATGGTATCGCGAAGGACGAGTGCCTCTTCATACCTTACGTGCTGATATTGATTATGGTACTGCGGAAGCGGCGACCACATATGGAATTATTGGAATTAAAGTCTGGATCTTCAAGGGTGAAGTTTTTGCTCAAGATCAAAAGAAGATAGAAGAAGAAACCCAAAAAGAAGAAGCTCAGGCGTAAGTTAAGAGCTAGCAACTAACAGGATTAATAACGTGTTACAGCCTAAAAGAACGAAATATAGAAAACAAAGTAAGCTACGAAATCGTGGTCTTGCAACGGTTGGCAATAAGGTTAGCTTTGGCGAATATGGCTTAAAAGCTGTAGGACGAGGTCGAATTACGGCTCGCCAAATTGAAGCAGCGCGACGTGCATTAACACGAAAAGTAAAACGTGGTGCAAAAGTCTGGATACGAGTTTTTCCTGACAAGCCAATTACTAAAAAGCCATTGGAAGTTCGTCAAGGTAAAGGTAAGGGTAATGTTGAATATTGGGTTGTTCAGATTCAACCAGGCAGAATGCTTTACGAAATGGAAGGTGTGACGGAAGAATTAGCTCGTGAAGCATTTGAATTGGCAGCAGCTAAGTTACCAATTAAAACAACTTTTGTAGCGAGGACGATATTGTAATGAAAACAGCAGAACTAAGAGAGAAGTCACCTGAAGAATTACAGGCTCTGTTGTTAGTTGAGTTACGTACTCAATTTAACTTGCGCATGAGAAAAGGTACTGGTCAATTAGACAAGCCTAGCGAAGTAAAAAAGACGCGACGTAATATTGCACGAATTAATACGCTTATTAACGAAAAGAAAACAGCATCAGGTAAAGACGCATGAGTACAGAAGACACACAAGCAAAAACAGTTAGCGGTACTGTCGTCAGTAACAAGATGGATAAAACCATTTCAGTGCTAGTTGAGCGTAAAGTGAAGCATCCATTATATGGAAAATATATGCGTCGTTCGACCAAGATGATGGCTCATGACGAAGCTAATGAATGTAATGAAGGTGATGTAGTTATTATCGAAGCATCACGTCCATTATCGAAGAATAAGACCTGGCGCTTGCAAAAAGTTGTCAGTAAAGCTCAAGTTGTTTAATCGGGAGATAGAGCAGAAATGATTCAGATGCAGACAGTTCTTGATGCCGCAGACAACAGTGGTGCAAAACGAGTAATGTGTATAAAAGTGTTGGGCGGTTCAAAGCGTCGATACGCTAATATTGGTGATGTTATTAAAGTCAGTATTAAAGAAGCTATTCCTCGCGGTAAAGTTAAGAAAGGCGAAGTTCATAACGCTGTTGTAGTACGTACTCGCAAAGGTGTGCGTAGACCCGATGGCTCTTTGATTCGTTTTGATGGCAATGCTGCCGTATTGTTGAATGGTCAGTTACAGCCAATTGGTACTCGTATATTTGGCCCGGTTACACGTGAACTGCGTGGAGACAAATTTATGAAAATTGTTTCTCTGGCACCGGAGGTACTTTAACAATGAGTCGAATTAAAAAGGGTGATGAAGTTGTAATGATCGCTGGTAAAGATAAGGGTAAACGAGGTGTCGTTCTATCTGTTATCAGTGAAATGGATAAAGTCATCGTTGAAAATATCAATATGATAAAAAAACATACCAAGGGTAATCCTCAACAGGGAACACCTGGCGGTATTATTCAGAAAGAAGCTGCAGTCCATATATCTAATGTTGCTATATGGAACTCTGTGACTAACAAAGGTGATCGAGTTGGTTATCGTAATCTTAAAGATGGTCAAAAAGTGCGTTTCTTCAAGTCAAATAATGAAGTAGTGGACGTTTAAGGTTTAAATTCATGGTCAGATTACAAGAACATTATAAGAATACGGTATTTAAGCAGTTAACTGAACAGTTCGGTTATAAGTCTGCGATGCAGGTACCAAAGATTACCAAGATCACACTTAATATGGGTCTGGGTGAAGCTGTTGCGGATAAAAAGGTTGTTGAGCATGCATTAGAAGACATGACCAAGATAGCCGGACAAAAACCAATTGTTTGCAATGCGAAAAAATCAGTTGCTAACTTTAAGGTGCGTGAAGGATGGCCGGTTGGTTGTAAGGTGACATTACGCCGTGAACGTATGTATGAATTTTTAGACCGTCTGGTTTCTATTGCAATACCTCGTATTCGGGATTTTCGTGGTTTGAACTCAAAGTCTTTTGATGGCCGTGGTAATTACAATATGGGTATTAAAGAACAAATCATTTTTCCTGAAATTGATTACGACAAAATTGACACGCTACGTGGTATGGATATAACGATTACCACTACTGCACGTACCGATGAAGAAGGGCGTGCATTATTGAAAGCATTTAATCTTCCATTAAGGTCTTGAGGTCTATTTAGAATGGCAAAGTCATGTATGGTAAATCGTGAAGTTAAACGAATTCGACTGGTTCAGAAGTTTGCTGCCAAGAGAGCAGAGTTAAAAGCAATTATGAAAAATATGTCTCTGAGTGATGAAGAACGATCAATTGCTCGTGATAAATTAAATAAGATGCCTAGGGATGCGAGTCCAGTTCGTATTCGTAACCGATGTAATATTACGGGTCGTCCACACGGTTTTTATAGAAAATTTGGATTAGGACGCAATAAATTACGTGAAGCAGCTATGCGTGGCGATGTGCCAGGCTTGGTTAAAGCAAGCTGGTAATAAGAGAGAGAATATTTTATGAGTATGTCAGATCCAATTTCAGATATGTTGACGCGAATTCGTAATGCACTACAACGAAATAAATTCGATGTGAAGATGCCTTCGTCAAAATTAAAAGTAGCGATCGCGAATATTATGAAAGAAGAAGGTTATATCACTGGTTTTAGTGTTGAAGAAAACAATAATAAAGCGACGTTAACAATTGAGCTTAAGTATTTTGATGGTAAACCGGTTATTGAGTCGATTGATCGAATTAGTCGTCCTAGCCTTCGTAGTTATAAATCAACAAATGACTTACCGAAAGTAATGGGTGGTTTAGGTGTGGCGATTATTTCTACAGCTAAAGGTGTCATGACAGATAAATCAGCACGCGAGCACGGTATTGGTGGTGAAGTGCTGTGCTACGTTTCATAAATGAATTGGATTGAATAATGTCTAGAATAGCAAATAACCCAGTAACCATTCCTAGTGGCGTTGATGTCAACATCGCTGGAAGTTTGATTACGATAAAGGGTGGAAAAGGCCAGTTGTCTCATGATGTTCATCCTTTAGTTAAAGTTGAACAGGAAGAAGGTGTTTTAAAAACAACTGTAAATAATAATAGTAAAACAGCTAATGCACTATCGGGTACAACTCGCGCATTGCTACAAAATTTAGTAACCGGTGTTAGTGAAGGTTTTGAACGTAAACTTGAAATTGTCGGTGTTGGTTATCGTGCTGCTGTAGCTGGTAAGGTTTTGAATTTAAGCTTGGGTTTTTCACACCCTGTTGAATTTGCAATTCCTGAAGGCATTTCGATTGAAACACCGAGCCAAACAGAAATTTTAATTAAGGGCATTGATAAACAGCAAGTAGGTCAAGTTGCTGCAAATATTCGTGCTTATCGTCCGCCAGAGCCTTATAAAGGTAAAGGTGTTCGTTATTCGGATGAGCGTATTGTCCGCAAAGAAGCTAAGAAGAGCTAATTGATATGAGTAAAAAAACAGATAGATTGCGTCGTGCCAGAAAGACGCGTGCCAGAATTAAAGCACAAGGTGTAAACCGTTTGAGTGTTCATAAAACGTCACGTCACGTTTATGCACAAATTATCGCACCATGCGGTTCGCAGGTGCTAGCGAGTGCTTCAAGTCTGGATAAAGACATTAAAGGTCAGATTAAATACAGTGGTAACGTAGAAGCTGCCGTAGCTGTTGGTAAAGCATTGGCTGAGCGAGCGAAAAAAGCAGGTGTTTCCAGTGTTGCTTTTGATCGTTCAGGTTTTAAATATCATGGTCGTATTAAAGCATTAGCTGATGCGGCTCGTGAACAAGGTATGGAATTCTAAAGGAACATTTTATGGCATTAGCAAATTCAATAACCGGTAACGAAGATCTTCAAGAAAAACTTGTCACGGTCAATCGTGTTGCCAAAGTGGTTAAAGGTGGTCGTCAATTTCGTTTTGGCGCTGTAACCGTCGTTGGTGATGGTAATGGTCGAGTCGGTCTTGGTTTGGGTAAGTCTCGCGAAGTTCCGCTGGCTATTCAAAAAGCAATGGAAGATGCTCGCCGTAATATGATTTCAGTACCGTTGAATGAAGGTACACTTCAATATCCTATCGTTGCCGAATTTGGTGCTGCCAAGGTTTATATGCAACCCGCTTCAGAAGGTACCGGTATTATTGCGGGTGGTCCAATGCGAGCTGTGTTTGAAGTAGTTGGGGTTCATAATGTATTGGCTAAATCAAACGGTTCAACCAATCCAATTAATGTTATCCGCGCAACAATTAAAGGATTGGCTTCAATGGCTTCTCCTGAACATATTGCTGCTAAACGTGGCAAATCGATTAAAGAAGTGGTTAGTTAAGATGGCTAAGAGTTCAAATAAATTAAAGGTTACGTTGGTTAAAAGTACCAATCGACGTATTGAAAAACATAAAGCTTGCGTAATGGGTTTAGGTTTACGTCGTATTCGTCACAGTGTGACATTAGACGATACTCCGGAAATACGTGGCATGATTAATAAAGTAAGTTATTTGCTTACTGTTGAAGAGGTGTAACGATGCGTTTAAATACTATTAAGCCACATCCCGATTCGACTTCGAATGCAAAACGTCCAGGTCGCGGTATTGGTTCTGGTATTGGTAAAACAGGTGGTCGTGGACATAAAGGTCAAAAGTCACGTTCCGGTGGTTATATCCAAATTGGTTTCGAAGGTGGGCAAATGCCTATGCAGCGTCGATTACCAAAAGTGGGTTTTACTTCACGTATTGGTCGAGTGACTGATGAAATTCGATTAAATGAGTTAGCGAATTTAGATGTTGACGTTATTGATCTTGACGCGCTTAAAGCTGCACGATTGGTTAATAAAAGCGTATTGAGAGCAAAGGTCATTCTTTCCGGTAAATTGGAAAAAGCTGTCACTATAAAAGGCTTGATGGTAACCAAAGGCGCTAAAGCTGCAATTGAAGCTGCTGGTGGAAAGATAGAGGCCTAAGGGAAAAGATTAATAATGTCTGTATCTAACCCAGCAATACCAGGTGGCGTTTCCGGACTTGGTCAGTTAAAAGAACTACGTCAGCGTTTGATGTTTTTGTTGATAGCGTTATTCGTTTATCGAATTGCGACACATATTCCGGTACCTGGCATAAATCCAGTGGCGTTGGCTGATTTATTTCAGCAGCAACAAGGTACCATTCTGGATATGTTTAATATGTTTTCGGGAGGCGCGTTAAGTCGTTTCTCTGTCGTTGCATTAGGCATTATGCCGTATATTTCGGCATCTATTATTATGCAATTACTTTCGGTTGTTGATCCAAAACTAAAACAATTGAAAAAAGAAGGTGAAGCAGGACGCAGAAAAATAACTCAATACACGCGTTATGGCACAGTTGTATTAGCAACGTTTCAGGCTTTTGGTGTTGCTGTTGCTTTAGAAGGTCAACAAGCTGCAGGTCTGGCGGTAGTGATGGATCCAGGTGTTGGTTTTAAAGTTGTTGCGGTCAGTACACTAGTTACCGGAACGATGTTTTTGATGTGGTTAGGCGAACAAATAACAGAACGTGGTATTGGTAACGGTATTTCGATGATTATTTTTGCCAGTATTGTTGCGGGTTTGCCTGCAGCAGTTGCTGGAACAGTTGAATTGTCGAGAACGGGTGAAATGCATCTGTTAGCGGTGTTTGGCATATTTGCATTAGCTATTGCAGTAACCGCATTTGTTGTCTTCGTAGAACGAGGTCAACGTAGAATTACGGTTAACTATGCGAAACGGCAGGTTGGTCGAAAGATGTACGGTGGTCAGGCGAGCCATTTGCCATTGAAACTAAATATGGCGGGTGTGATTCCACCGATATTTGCATCAAGTTTGATTTTATTTCCGGCAACAATAGCTGGATGGTTTGGACAAACTGAAGGTATGCGTTGGTTACAGAATATCGCAACGACCTTATCACCAGGCCAACCTATTTATGTATTGTGTTATGCAGCAGGAATTATTTTCTTCTGTTTCTTTTATACAGCGATGGTGTTTGACCCGCGTGAAACGGCAGATAACTTAAAGAAATCAGGTGCGTTCATTCCTGGCATGCGCCCGGGTGAACAGACAGCGGCTTACCTTGATAAAGTGTTAACAAAGTTAACTTTAGCAGGTGCGGTTTATATTACGTTTGTTTGTTTGTTACCTGAGTTTTTGATTTTAAAATTTAATGTGCCATTTTATTTTGGTGGTACATCGTTGTTGATTATTGTTGTGGTTGTCATGGACTTTATGTCACAGGTACAGGCACATTTAATGTCCCATCAATATGAGGGGCTTATGAAAAAGGCTAACCTTAAAGGGCATGGGCGACGTTAATACGTCAAGCGAATTGCTTGGAGAAATAAGATGAAAGTAAGAGCATCAGTAAAAAGAATTTGTCGGAATTGTAGAATTATCCGACGTAATAGAGTTGTACGAGTAATCTGTACCGACCCGCGCCATAAACAGCGTCAGGGATAGATTGCCGAGCACTATAGAAAATTATATTGGAGAGATTGAGTAATGGCTCGAATTGCAGGCGTTAACATACCGGATAATAAGCATCTTATTATTGCTTTGACATATATCTATGGTATCGGAAGTACTCGTGCACAAAAAATATGTGATGCACTGAGTTTACAGGGCTCAACTAAAGTTAGAGAACTGTCAGAAGACGATCTGGACAGGATTCGTAATGAAATTACTAAGTTTCCTCTCGAAGGTGACTTACGTCGTGAAGTTTCAATGAATATCAAACGTTTGATGGATCTCGGTACAAACCGCGGAATTCGTCATCGTCGTGGACTTCCTGTGAGAGGACAGCGTACTAAAACAAATGCCCGTACTCGTAAGGGTCCTAAGAAAATGATTAAAAAATAATATAACCAGGTTTTAAATATGGCCAAAACAGCACCAAAAAGTCGCAAGAAAGTAAAGAAGACTGTCATTGATGGCATCGCTCATATACATGCTTCATTTAATAATACGATAGTTACAATTACTGATCGTCAGGGAAACACTGTCTCATGGGCAACTTCCGGCGGAAGTGGTTTCCGTGGCTCTCGTAAAAGTACACCATTTGCTGCTCAGATTGCTTCACAAAAAGCAGGCGAAGTAGCGAAGGAGTTTGGTATGCAAAGCCTGGAAGTTTTTATAAAAGGCCCAGGGCCTGGACGCGAATCAGCTGTTCGCGCACTTAATTCAATCGGACTTAAAATCACTAATATAACTGATGTCACCCCGATTCCACACAACGGGTGTCGCCCACCCAAGAAACGTCGGGTTTAATTCAGGAGCTTTATCATGGCACGTTATCTCGGACCAAAATGTAAACTTAGTAGACGCGAAGGCACAGACTTATTCTTAAAAAGTCGCGCCAGACCGCTAGAATCAAAATGTCAGATCGATAAATTACCGGGTATTCAAGGTACTCGCCCAGGTAGATTATCTGACTATGCTTTACAGTTACGCGAAAAACAAAAATTACGTCGTATTTATTGCGTATTAGAAAAACAATTTCGTAAATATTATCAAGAAGCTGCACGTCGTAAAGGCGCTACAGGTGAAAATCTGTTACAGATTCTTGAATGTAGACTTGATAATGTCGTTTATCGTATGGGTTTCGGTTCTACCCGTAATGAAGCGCGTCAATTAGTCAGTCATAAATCAATTTTAGTTAATGGTAAGTCCGTTAATATACCTTCATATCAAGTACAACCAAGCGATACTATTGCGATTCGTGAAAAAAGCAAAAAACAATTGCGTATTCAGAGTTCACTAGATCTTGCAGAACAATATGGTTTGCCGGATTGGGTTGATGTAAATAGTAAAAGTATGGAAGGTGTGTTCAAGTCGGTTCCAGAAAGAAGTGAATTACCATCTGAAATTAACGAACAACTCGTTGTAGAACTTTACTCCAAGTAATTAACGTAGAGGATTAGCTCGCATGCCATCAACATTTTATGAATTGTTAAAACCACGCTTGGTTGATGTTACAACCGTCAGCAAAACGTCTGCGAAGATTACGATTGAGCCTTTGGATAGGGGCTTCGGACATACACTAGGAAATGCATTACGCCGTGTTTTATTGTCATCCATGCCTGGTTGTGCAGTAGTCGAAGCGGAAATCGAAGGTGTGTTACATGAATACACAACCATTGAAGGTGTGCAGGAAGACGTCACAGACGTTCTGCTAAATTTAAAAGGCCTGGCTATCATGATGCATGCCAGAGATGAAGCGATATTAACTTTGAAGAAAAGCGGCCCAGGTCCTGTTTACGCGAGTGACATTACGCTTGATCATGACGTTGAAATATCAAACCCAGAACATTTGATTGCTAATTTAACCAAAGCAGGTGAATTGAATATCGTGATGAAGGTTGTTCGTGGTCGTGGATATAAGCCTGTCATAATTGGTGGAACTGAAGAAACTGAACAAACAATCGGTCAATTAAAACTGGATGCTTCATTTAGCCCTGTTACCCGTATAGCTTATGAAGTTCAGAATGCACGTGTTGAACAACGTACCAATCTGGATAAACTGGTTATAGAAATTGAAACAAACGGCACCATAGACCCGGAAGATGCTGTTCGTGAAGCTGCAACGATACTGCGTTCCCAGTTATCTGTGTTTGTTGATTTGGAAGCAGAAGAAGCTATTGAAGCAAGCCAAAAGAAAGAGCCAGAAGTTGATCCTATTTTGTTACGCCCAGTTGATGATCTTGAATTAACTGTGCGTTCAGCAAACTGTTTAAAAGCAGAAAGTATTTATTACATTGGTGATTTGATTCAACGCACGGAAGTTGAATTGTTGAAAACACCAAATTTGGGTAAAAAGTCTTTGACTGAAATAAAAGACGTTCTTGCTTCACGAGGCCTGTCATTAGGTATGCGCCTGGAAAACTGGCCACCTGCAGGTCTTGAAGAAAAAGAAACGCCGTTAATATCTGTACCTACATCATTTTAAGAGAGAAGAATAATGCGTCATCGTAAAAGTGGACGACAACTGAACCGTAATAGTTCGCATCGCAAAGCGATGTTTCAAAATATGACTGTTTCACTTATGGAACATGAAATTATCAGGACGACTTTGCCAAAGGCGAAAGAATTGCGTCGTGTTGCTGAGCCGTTAATTACTATGGCGAAAGTTGATAGCGTTGAAAAACGCCGTTTAGCTTTTTCGCGACTGCGTGATCGTGAAGTTGTGACCAAACTTTTTAATGAGCTAGGCCCACGTTACAAAGAGCGCCCAGGTGGTTATGTGCGTATTTTGAAATGCGGTGTTCGTACTGGTGATAAAGCCCCTATGGCTTTTGTTGAACTAGTTGGCCGTCCTGAAACAGCTGAAGCTGTTGAAGTAGAAGAACAAGCATAACAATACTAATAATAAAGCTTGTAACATTGAAACCGGGCTTGTCCCGGTTTTTTCTTTTCTGCTTTTGAAGGCACTAAAATGAATGCGACAACTTGTTCCCGACGTTGTCTACCGCCTACATCCCTGTAGGCGAACACGGTCATTTAAAAAAACATTACGCCTCGTATTGAGAAAAAATCTACTCTTTAAATTTTCTATAATAATTGTTTTGTCATTCCCGCTTACGCCTACATGGACGTTGGTGGTAGAGTCGAGTCTAGAACAGAGAACGAGGTGGGAATCTAGTGGATTGACGTATAGTTCATATAAACTAGACTACTATAATGATATTTCTATTCACTGACTATGGTTTGCAAGGGCCGTATATCGGCCAGGTTGAAACGGTGTTGCATCAACTTGCGTCAGATGAAAAAATTATTCATTTACTGGCGGATGCACCACGTAATAATCCTTAGGCGAGTGCTTATTTACTTGCTTCTTTAAACTCAAGAATTCCCGAAGGTTCGATTTTATTTTGCGTTGTTGATCCAGGCGTCGGCTCGGATGAAGATAAACCGGTTATGTTAAAAATAGACGGTAGTTGGTTTGTTGGAGCGGATAATGGTTTGTTCGATATTGTTGCTAGACAAGCAAAAGAGGTAGAAGCATTTGAAATAACATGGAAGCCAGAAACATTATCGAATAGTTTTCATGGACGTGATTTATATGCGCCAGTGTGTGCCATGATTGCGAATGATAAAGAAGTAGCTTCCATTGCATTTGATTGGAAGGATAAGCATCAATGGCCGGATGATCTAAATGAAATCATTTATATTGACCATTTTGGTAACTGTATGACAGGTATACGTGCAAAGTCTTTAGATAAACAGTTGGTATTACGTATTGATCATCAGGATATTATTAACGCAGATACATTTTCTGATGTTAAAACAGGAAAGGCTTTATGGTATGAGAATTCAAATGGAATGATAGAAATTGCAGTTAATCAGGGTAACGCTGAAGATGTTCTCCAATTAAAAATAAGTAGTCATAT
>JBFIIJ010000016.1:0-15329 GCA_041601315.1 Gammaproteobacteria bacterium | reverse complement strand
GTAAAATTAAAACCCGTTCAAACGGTGACGGTTGAGCAATATGAACAAATGTCATTAGGTGCATACGTTCATTTTCGGCTTCTTCAAGTAACACACGGATCCAGCCTCGATCGGTTTCCATGCGACGTAATGCACGTAAATGCTGAAGTGCACCAGCAACCATACCGGGTACAGCAGCAACAGTTTCCAGAACAACAGCGCGATGACCGTATCGTTTAGCAAAGAATAAATCTGCGAAGAAACGTAAAAATTTGGTAAAGCCTTTAGCAATTCGATCAGAAAAATCTTTTGCTTCATGATGCAGCTCAAGTAATTCTTCGTCAGCCATAAGCTATACTCCGATAACGTTTAATGAAGTAATGAGTATAGAAGAACTCAGTCAAGATAAAAAGAAATGATGATAACGTTTAGAAATCGAATAGAACCAATGCCCAAACAACAGCAGCATTAATTAGAGAAAGTAATACCGCTGCGGAACCGACATCTTTTGCACGACCGGATAGCTCATGCTTTTCGGTGCTAATACGATCAACTATTGCTTCTATACCTGAGTTAATAAGTTCAATGATTGGAATTAATATAACTACACTAATCAATAATGCGCGCTCTAATCCGTTAGCCCCAAGATAGAAGCCTAAAGGAATTAATATTATTGATAGAAAAACTTCTTGTCGAAATGCAGCTTCGTTTGCAAACGCAGCTTTAAATCCCTGACAGGAAAATTTAGTAGCATTAACAAGTCGTTTGAGACCTGTCGTTCCTTGCGTAGCCATATAAAATTATACGAATTTAAAAAACAGGTATTTAGTATTTTTAAAGTACTGCAAGTGCGGCATCGTAATCTGGTTCTTGTGCAATCTCCGAAACCAGTTCTGAATGAATGACTTTATTATTCTCATCGATCACCACAACAGCTCGTGCGGTAATACCTGCCAATGGTCCATCTTCTATTAAAACACCATAGTCTTTGGCAAACTTTCGTGAGCGCATCATGGACAGCGTAATAACATTATCAGTTCCTTCTGTTTTGCAAAACCGTGACATAGCAAAAGGTAAGTCGGCTGAGATCATTAAAAAAACAGCATCTGATTTTTCTTTTGCAGCATCATTAAACTTTTTAGTTGAGATAGCACAAACTTCTGTATCCAGACTTGGAACGATGTTTAATAATTTTTTCTTACCTTTATAGCTTCCGAGAGTTACGTCTCCCAGTTTTGCATTAACCAAAGAAAAATCCGGCGCAGTGTCCCCTGCTTTTGGAAGTTCCGCATTCGTATTAATTCCACTTCCATGTAACGTTATTTTAGCCATGTTTTATCCTTCTTCCGTTAATTCAGAATATTCATCTGAGTCAATTAATTCTTCCAATTCGGATATATCACTCGCTTTTATTATAAAAATCCAGCCATCACTATAAGGTTCTGAATTTATTATTTCGGGTGTCTCTTCCAATGCCGGATTGATTTCTGTAACAACGCCGCTGAGCGGGCAATAAATATCGGAGGTCGATTTAACTGATTCAACAACGGCACATTCTTCAATCTGCGCATATTGTCGGTCAATTTCGGGCGGCTCAACATAAACTATGTCGCCTAATTCGTCCTGGGCAAAATCGGTAATTCCAACACGATAGTTATTATCGCCCATATCTTCTAACCAGGTATGTGTACTGGTGTATTTTAAATCAGCGGGTACATTCATTACTTTGTTCACTCATTATTATTATTTTAAGTCAGGATTCTTACTAGTTTAAGACAGGGATTGGCTATGCGCTACCCGGAAAATGATTTAGTTATTTTTCTTAGTCGGACTGGGGGAATATCACCAAATGATCTATTTCAAGGCGTATGCCTATAGGTTCATTGATCGGATGATTATGATGACTCGGCACCAGACTCAGCAAACGCACACCTGTTTCCAGCTCAAGCGTATATAAGAACTCAGCTCCTCTAAACGCCTTATCCTTAACACGCGCCGTCATTTTACTATCATCATCATGCAAAATATCATCTGGTCGGATTAAAACGCTGACTCTCTTTCCCAGAGCGACTCCATGTGGCGCAACACCTTGTATATTACCAATTTCTGTTTTGACTTCTTTGTCATTGATCACTTCACCTGCAATAAATACGCCTTCGCCAATAAAATCGGCTACTTCAGAAGAATCCGGTTCATGATATAGCTTGAATGCTTTGTCCCACTGTAATAAATGTCCCTCATTCATTACGCCGATCACATCCGCCATGGCAAAGGCTTCAAGTTGATTGTGACTCACCATAATAGTGGTAATCCCATCCTGTTTTATAATTTGTCGTAGCTCACGCGCAATTTGTTCTCGTAATTCAACATCAAGACTGGCAAAGGGTTCGTCTAATAATAAAACCCCGGGGCGTGGCGCCATTGCTCTAGCAAGCGCAACGCGTTGTTGTTGGCCACCAGACAAACTGTGCGGATATTTATTAATATGTTTTTCCAAAGACAACATTTCAATCAACTCATTCAATCGTTGCTTAACCATTTTTGCATTCTGATTTTTAATGCCAAAAGTAATGTTGTCAGCGACACTTAAATGTGGAAACAAAGCATAATCCTGAAATACCATGCCAATCTGTCGTTGCTCAACCGGAAGATGATGTGTTGGGTTACTGACTCTAATGCCTTTGATCCAGACTTCACCTTCATGTTGTTTTTCAAAACCGGCAATACAACGCAATAACGTTGTCTTGCCGCAACCACTTGGTCCAAGCAAACAAGCTATGCCCGCTTCTTCCAGTTCAAAGGAAATATTTTCTAAAATACTGCGGCCATCTATTGAGACCGATACATTATTTATGTTTATAGCCCTAGTCATTTTTTAGGTCATTGCCAGCACGAGAACGTGAAATTGAGTTACTGATCATAATAACCGGAATAATACCGGCAAGCACAATAGCAAGTGCGGGAACTGCTGCTGCAGCCAAACGTTCTTCATTAGCAAGCTCATAAGTTCGCACTGCCAAAGTATTAAAGTTGAATGGTCGTAATATTAATGTTGCCGGAAGTTCTTTTAGTACATCTACAAAGACTAATAATAATGCTGTTAATAAACTGCCACGCATCATCGGTATATGAATACGCTTGATAATTCCGCCAGACGACATGCCTGTTGTTTTTGCAACTTCATCCATAACCGGTTTTATTTTTCCCAATGCCGCTTCAACGGTATTAATTGAGACTGCTAGAAAACGAGTCAGGTAAGCAAAGATTAATGCCACAATTGTGCCGCTAATTAATAAACCACTACTAATATTAAAATGTTCGGTTAGAAAGGCATCTAACGTATTATCAAACCATGCAAACGGAATCAATACACCAACCGCGATTACGGTACCGGGAATGGCATAACCCATACTAACAAAGCGCACCAGAAATCGATTAACTGATGAACTCGTATTTCTATTTGAATATGCCATAAACAAGGCTATTAACAATGCCAAAATGGCTGTCACAAAAGCTAACAGTAAACTATTAAACAACAATGCATAAAAATCTCTATTGAGTATTTGCGAATAGGTATCTAATGCCATATCAATCAAAAAACAAACCGGGATTATAAAACCTAATATCATCGGTAAGGCACAAAATACTAGAGCGAAGGATCCTGACCCTTTATTTAATTGTTGTTGCAGTAAATTACTGTAACGACTACTGGTATGATGAAAACGTGCTTGTCTGCGAGAACGTTTTTCCAGATATAAAAATGCCGCGACAAATACTAACAGTAAAGCGGATAGTTGCGCTGCCGCCAAACTACTACCCAGCCCAAACCATGTGCGGAATATACCGGTAGTAAATGCAGACACACCAAAGTATTGAACCGTGCCGTAATCGGCCAACGTTTCCATCACAACTAATGATAATCCCACCATGATTGCCGGGCGTGCTAACGGTAAGGCAACTCGCCGAAACGCATCAACGGCATTACACCCTAGTGTTCTTGATACTTCCAGAACACAAATTGATTGTTCAATAAATGCCGCACGCGCTAATAAATAAACGTATGGATAAAGTACTAGCGATAACATCGTGATTGCACCACCAAGTGAACGCACATCAGGAAACCAGTAATCACGGTACTGCCAACCGGTTACTTCTCTAAGTGACGTTTGTAATGGCCCAGCTACATCAAGCATACCGGTATAACTATAAGCAATAATATATGCGGGCATGGCCATGGGTAGTAACAACGCCCATTCAAGATAACGGCTTAGTGGAAAACGATACATTGTTACCAGCCAGGCAGGGATAACACCGAGTATCAAACTAAAAAAACCTACGCCGATTAAAAGTATCAGTGAGTTGAAAACATAATCTGATAAAACAGTATCAGCTAAGTGTTTCCATATTTCTGTTTCAGGAAAGAAGACCGAACCCAATACAACCGCTAATGGAATACTAAATAAAAGCGACAATATAACTAAAGCGCTATTCCACCTGGAAAACATGAATGAATTGGTTTTAAAAACTTTATCGTTTGAAATAGCTTGTGCGTCGGGAGTAACAAGCATAATCGTTATTTATTATTTCCAGCCTGCTCTATCCATTAACAATACGGCTTCAGAATTATATTTACCTAATAAACTTAAATTAAGATTGTCTGCTTTAAACTTTCCCCAACTTTTTAATATTGTACTGCTTTCAATATCCGAATTAATTGAGTATTCGTGATTAGCTTCGGCATACCAGTGTTGTGCTTTATCGTTAACAAGGTATTCAAGTAACTGTATCGCTTCTTGTTTATGTTTGGCTGGCTTTAAAATTCCGGCACCACTGACATTCATATGTGCACCACGACCATTTTGATCGGGCCAAAATAATTTTATTTTATTTGCTGCAGCTACTTCATCTTTCTGGCTCGACACTAACATGCCGGCAAGGTAATAAGTATTGACCAATGCAACATCGCACACGCCTGCGGCAACCGCTTTTATTTGATCACGATCACCACCCTTTGGGTCACGAGCAAAATTCTTTACCAATGCTGTTGCCCACGCTTCCGTTTTTTCGACACCCTCATTAGCCACCATTGCCGCGACTAAAGATTGATTGTAAGCATTGGATGATGATCGAACGCAAACACGATTCTTCCATTTATTATCAGCTAGATTTTCATAGCTACTTAACTCTTCTTCTTTGACGCGTTCTGGCGCGTAAATGATTACGCGTGAACGTAAAGATAATCCGAACCATTGTTTATCATTATCTCGGTAATGTTCAGGAATACCCTTTACTAAAAATTCAGAATCGATTGATTGAAATAATCCTAAATCTTTTGCTCTGATTAATCTGGCAACATCTACTGTTAATAAAAGATCGGCTGGTGTATTTTTCACTTCTACTTCGAGTCGTTTTAATAAGGTATCTGCCTCACCAGTAACCAGATTCACTTCAATCCCGGTCTCTTCAGTAAATTGATCTAACAAAGGTTTAATCAATTCCTCTTTTCGAGCGGAATAAATATTAACTTCAGCGGCAAAGAGTTGCTGCTGAAACAAGATTAGTAAAATAAAGAGTAATTTTTTCATTCTAAAAGTTAATTATTAACGCGATTTATGCTGAAAGTATAAATGATAATGATTCCGAATTATATTTTAATCGAAATTTTTTTATTTTCTTGCCCACCACAACCAAACACCGGTAATAGCCAGTACTAAAAATAATATCGCTATAAAATCAACAAAAAAAACGCCCCATTGCCCGACAATCCTGCCACTATGAAAATCAAGTAAAACTCGTTCTGTTGTTAAACCAGAGCCTCTATATTTTTTTAAAAGACTACTTTTAATATTTTCAGGTACTAATGCTGGTTCAGACCATGTTGCATCGAGATAATCGAATTCTTTCCATTCAAGCTCATCAAGATTGACTCGATAATATCCGTGGGCAGCTTTGATTACGACATTTGCTTGTTCGTCAAAACCTATAGCTTGCATTCCTGCAGGAACACCCGCAGCACCTGACATGTTTTCTATAATTTCTGCTTCCGATGTTAGCAATGTAAGTTGGCCGTCATAAGCCATGACATACATATCATCAATATGAACAAGGCCTTTTAATTCACTTACGTCTTTAGCAATTTCATTCCCATTAAAATAAAGTCGCTCACCTATTTGTACTGACCAAACATCAGAAGAATTAAATCCTACAGGATCACTAGTCGGTTTAATTTGATAAAGATCAAGTAACCATTCAGTTTGAATATAATTCGAATTTAAATTTAATTGTTGGCTGTGATTTAGCAAAATACCGCTCAATGCCAGAAAGATGACAAACAAAGCGGAAAACACACCAAACTTTTTATGCAATTTTTGAAAGAGTGAAAACATAATTTTATTTAACGTTATTGCTTATTTACTTGTGCGTCTAGATACAATGCAAGCCTTGCCAGTTTTGTTAATGCATTGACTGATAAAGTAGCTCCCGATATTCCATCAATATTACGGTCCAGTTGATTATCTTCTATTAGACTTGAATTTTTAAATTGATCTGTAAAAAACGGATATTTAACTTCCCAACCACGTGACTCTCGGAATACTAATACATTAACCTGTTCAATCTTTTGCCCTTTGACTACAAAACCTACTGTAATAGGCTTATCTCTGCCTATCTCTTCAAGTATCCATGCTGTTTTACTTCCGTCATTCCAGTAACGAATTCGAACAACATTAATATCATGCCCAAGAATGTTTTTAATTTCTTCTTTTAATTCTTTCTTAATCCATATTTTGTCTGGTTTTGGAGGATTGTTTGCAAACGTTTGAGCGATAAATTGTTCCGGCTCAAGATACACGCCTTTTGCATAAGCAAAATTGCTTACCAAAATTAAACTAAAGATTAATATATTTTTTATCATTAAAACTATTTATTAAAAATTTTATACACTCACATAATACTCACTGCATTCTACACCCGCGGCATACTGTACTACATCCTGTACATCACTGATTTTTGCTCCTGCACTAACAGTAGGCGCTCCAAGCGAAATCAGCATACATTACGTCCGTGTAAATAAAAAAGAGGGCGCTAAAAAGCGCCCTTTAATATCACCACCAGAGGATATTACCGTCAAACGATAATTTGTAAAATTACAAATCGAAATTTTAGAATTGATAGCCCATACCAAGGTTCAAACTATCTGATGATGTATTCGCATCAACATCATCTACATCGGTCCAATCAAATTTGAAAGCTACTTGTTCAGTAGGCCAGTAGTTAAACCCAATTTTAATACGCTCTTCTTCTTTTGTGTTGCCATATTCAAGTTCACTCCAGCGAGCAAATAACCCAAAATCACCTGGTATAAAACTGAGAGGAAAACGATACGCTGGCTCAATGTAATAACCATACTGTGTATCATCGCCTACGATAGATAATTGATTATCCAGATCCCATTGGGTATAAAGTGCGCGTAATCCAAAACCTGATTGATGCTTATAATCAACATGGCCTTCAAATAAAGTTGCACTATTAGATGTTGCTGTAGCACCAGCTGTTATGTCACTTTGATATTGAAACGAACCGCCCACTTCAAGTCCAGGAATTCCTGTATAGCGTAAACGAGCAGTAGTCGCCGGATGATCTGCATTAGCATTAGCAACTTTTTGACGGCCACTACGTATATTTGAAGTTGTGCTTAAACCAGAATGGAGAACTACATCGTAATTCCAACCCGGAGCTAATTCACCGTTTAAACCAATACCTGCTTCCCACCAAGTTGCTGGAATAATTCTGGTTTCAACTTCAGGTCGTTCAACACCATAAAATGTATTGGGTTCATGTATATTATTTATTATCCCAATTGGAATAATATCTAATCCTGCTCTAATGCGATGAGAATCGTTGATATCCATTTCAATCCACGCCTGCTCTAACTCTACTTCACCAGGTTTGCCTGCTCCAGCAAGAGCATGCTCTAGTTCCAATTCTGAAAAGAAACGAATTCTATCGGTAAATTCATGCCCGAAGTAAAGTACAAAACGATGAAAGTCTATATTGTCGTTTCCATCTTGACTGTTGTAATGAAGCTCTCCGTAACCACCAACTGATGTTTTATCTAAAAACGATGAGCCTGTTGATGCTTGTGCAGTTTCAATCGCTTCTGCAGCTGCTTCTACTTCTTGTGCTGTTTCCTCAACTTTTTTCTCAGCAACTTCAACTTTTTGTTCTGTTTGTTCAAGTTTCTGTTGTAACTGTTCAATTACTTTTTGTTGCTGCTGAATGATCTTCCACATTTCTTCAGCATCTGGTGCCGCTGCTTGTACGCTTGAAACAGCTATAGCTGCATAAACAAGCGATATAACTCCTATTTTTAAACCCATTTTTCTATACTCCCCCTATTTAAATATAAATCTACACAAAAGCAATAATGAGAATCATTCAGGTTTAATACCCGTATTTTCCCAGCTACTTTTTATACTTTATGAAAATTAAGACTTACCCAAAAGCAATGAGATCGGTTGATCCCATTTCTTTCTCTAATGCTCGTTCAAGGCAAGAAGCCGCATCACATCTGCAAGAACCGCATTGATTACTAACACCGAGTTTTGTTTCCAAATGATGCAAGCAATTTGCACCGTCTTTAACGGCATTATTAATATCGCTTTCAGTTACAGCGTTACAAACACATATATACATAATTTAACTATCGACAATTCTTAACTAAACATTAATAGTAATTCTAATAGTAATGAGAACTATTATCAACAAAGAATTAGCATTTTATAACAATTATTTTTGATAGGAATTACAATGACTTATGTTTCAGGCTTACATTTTCGACTGGAGATAGTTCTCCAATCCAACTTTGCCGATTAACTCTAACTGAGTTTCCAGCCAATCTATATGCTCTTCTTCGCTTTCCAGAATCGATTCAAAAAGCTCTCTGGAAATATAGTCTTGTACCGATTCACAGTATTCAATTGCCGTTTTTAAATCAGGCACCGCTTCCAATTCAAGTGCAAGATCCGCTTCCAGCATTTCTTTTGGATTTTCACCAATTCGCAGTTTTCCTAATTATTGCAAATTAGGCAGGCCTTCAAGAAAAAGAACCCGCTCGATCAACGCATCCGCGTGCTTCATTTCATCAATAGATTCATGATATTCATGTTCGCCCAATTCTTTCAAACCAAAATTCTTGTACATGCGAGCATGCAAAAAGTATTGATTAATTGCTGTTAACTCATTCTTGATAACGCTATTCAGGTGTTTAATAACTTTTTTATCGCCTTGCATGAAAACCATTCCTCAATATTCAATTTATTACTTGATAATAGATGTCAAACAACGCTTGTCAATAATTTAAATATTTGATTTTGTGTGATAATTGTTACTATTTACATTACTTTTAATAGGTACGCTTGTTGCTTTACAAAACGTTAATTAAAAAAACACCTACTATTAATTAGTAAATTCAATAAGGGGAAGGCAAATGGACGTTTCCAGCATTATCTTTTTAGGTCTTTTAGCGGCGGCGATCATGTACGCTATTACCATTTATAACAATCTGGTTTCACTCAAGCATAGTGTTTCCAAGGCATGGGCAAATATTGACGTGTTATTAAAACAACGACACGACGAACTACCCAAACTAATCGAAACATGTAAACAGTATATGGCTCACGAACAAGGGACTTTCGAGAAAGTCATCCAGGCTCGTTCTGCTGTTTCTGCGGCAAGAGAGAAAGGTGACGTTAAATCATTAGGGCCTGCTGAAAGCCAATTAAGAATGGGTCTGGGTAATTTATTTGCACTTGCAGAAGCCTATCCTAATTTAAAAGCCGATGAGAGTTTCAGACAACTACAAGCGCGTATCTCCGGACTTGAAGATGCAATTGCTGACCGACGTGAGTTTTATAATGAATCCGTTAATGCAAATAATATCCGTATTGAACAATTCCCGGATATTGTTATTGCTCGCATAATGAATTTTACGGCTCGTGATTTGCTGGAATTTACTGACGAAGAAAAACAGGACGTCGATGTAAAAGCATTATTTGGCTAATTCAGAGTACTTGATATGTTAACGGGCTTAAGTGAATGGGCAAAAACTGCGCCGCCTGATGATTTCTGGATTTGGGCTATTTGCTTATTAATAGCTACCATCGTTGGATTCTTCTTTGCCTTCAAAAATATGCACAACAAACGCATTATTGAAGACACGCCAACATCAAAAATCAGATCTGCTGCACAAGGGTATCTGGAACTGATCGGCCATGGCTATCTTATGGAAGGGCAACCTATTATCTCGCCACTTACGGGTTCGACATGTACATGGTATGAATTCAAAGTAGAAGAACGTCGTCAGTCTGGAAAAAATTCTGAATGGGTAACGATTAGAAAAGGAATCAGTGATGAATTATTTTTAATCAAGGACGAAACAGGCCAGTGTATTATTGATCCAGAAGGCGCACACGTTACGGTATCAAGAAAAGATGTCTGGTATGGCGGATCTTCAAGCCCAATGGGTAACCCGCTAGCAGCGGGTAAAAAACGTAGTTTTTTTTCCGGTGTATTTGTTAGTAATAAATATCGTTATACCGAAAAACTATTACACTCGGGCGAAAGCCTTTATGCCATTGGTTTATACAAAACCGTAGGTGGGGCTGGCTCACACTTTGATGTCAATGCAGATGTACGAGAAGTAATTCGAGAATGGAAAACCGATACAGAAGCTTTAATGAAAAAATTTGATACGAATGGCGATGGCGAAATCGATTTAAATGAATGGCAACGCGTCAGAGATGAAGCCTATAACCATGTCATGGAAAAACACAGCGAACAAAAAACTATGCCGCCAGTTCATTTAATGAATAAAACGAATGATAGACGTCGTCCTTTTATCCTGTCTGCTCTGCCACAGGATGATTTAACACGTCGCTTACATATTTATTCAGTAATTTCGATCACTACCTTTATAATTTGCGGTAGTCTCTCTACCTTGCTAATCAGTTTTCGTCTAGCAAGCTAAGTTCTAAATAACCACTTGAATAAAACCTTATCAGACTTATATCAACACTATGACTAACCCATTATTAGAAACAGAAGATCTTCCTGCTTTTGAGTCCATCAAGGCATCACATATTGAACCGGCAATTGATCATTTGTTATCAGAAAATCGAAACACCGTTAAATCCTTATTAAGCACAGCAGAAAACTATAGTTGGGATAATTTGTTACAAAAACTTGAAGACATGGATGACCGGCTTAATAAAGTATGGTCTCCTGCCAGTCATCTGCATTCAGTTGCAGACAATGATCAATTACGTGAAGCCTATAATAAATGCTTGTCAAAGTTATCTGACTATTCAACCGAGATGGGACAAAACGAAGATTTGTTTCATGCCTATGAAGCCATTGCTAATAGCGATGATTATAAATCACTGAGCACTGCGCAAAAGAAAATAATCAAGAATGCATTACGCGACTTTCGTTTATCTGGCATTGATCTGGATGATAAAGCAAAAAAACGTTACAAAGCAATTCAACAAAAGCTTTCTAAATTACAAACCAGATTTGAAGAAAACTTATTAGATGCAACACATGCATGGGAAAAACACATTACTGATAAAGATCAGTTATCCGGTTTACCCGAGTCAGCCTTGGCACTAGCTGCACAAACAGCAAAAAGTAAAGATAAGGAAGGCTGGTTGTTTACACTGGACTTTCCTTCTTACATGCCTGTCATGCAGTACGCTGATAATGCAGAATTAAGAAAAGAGTTTTATCACGCTTACGTTACTCGCGCATCTGATGAAGGCTCAAATGACGACTGGGATAACAGTAATGTCATGCTTGAAATTCTAAAGTACAGAACTGAAAAAGCGAAGTTACTCGGTTTTGAAAGTTACGCACATTATTCTCTATCGACAAAAATGGCAGAAGGCCCTAAAGAAGTGTTGGATTTCTTAAATGACCTTGCTGAACGCACAAAGGATTTTGCAAAACAGGAATTCGAAGAATTAAAACAATTTGCCCTGGAAATGAACGGGGCAACGGCAAATGTTTCAGAGCTTGATGCATGGGATGTCGCATATTATTCAGAAAAGTTAAGGCAGAAAAAATTTGATATTTCACAAGAAGTATTGCGCCCATACTTTCCGGTTAATCAAGTTATTGATGGACTGTTTGCTATCACTAACAAACTTTATGACGTCACTATCAAACAAAGAGAAGGCGTTCAGGTTTGGCATAAGGATGTTATGTTCTTTGATATTTTCGAGCCAAATGGAAACATAAGAGGCAGTTTTTATCTTGATCTCTATGCGCGCCAACATAAACGTGGCGGCGCCTGGATGGACGAGTGCATGGTTAGAAAGAAATCAAATTCGTCTATTCAAGATCCCGTCGCTTATCTGACTTGTAATTTTACGCCTCCCATTGGCGACAACGCAGCATTATTAACACATGATGAAGTGACTACCTTATTCCATGAATTCGGACACGGGCTACATCACATGATGACACGTGTAGATTATAGTGGCGTATCGGGTATTAATGGCGTGCCCTGGGATGCTGTCGAATTACCCAGTCAATTTATGGAAAATTGGTGTTGGGAAAAAGAAGCATTGGACTTATTCGCACGACATGTTGATACCGGCGAAGCACTTGATGATGAACTATACGAAAAAATGACCCTCGCCAGAACCTTTCAGGCAGGCATGCAAATGGTCCGACAACTTGAATTCTCCTTGTTTGATTTCCGCCTACATCTGGAATTTGCGGCAAATGAAGCTCTAAATGTACAAGATCTGTTAAATGAAGTGCGCAAACAAGTCGCCGTTGTGAAAGCACCTGAATTTAACCGATTCCAACATAGTTTCTCGCATATCTTTGCAGGAGGTTATGCAGCCGGTTACTATAGCTATAAATGGGCCGAAGTATTATCTGCGGATGCCTTTTCCAAGTTCGAAGAAAAGGGTATCTTTGACAAAACAACGGGTAACGAGTTTTTACAAACCATTCTGGAGCAGGGTGGTAGCCGTGAACCGATGGAGTTGTTTGTTGAATTTCGTGGGCGTAAACCAAGTATTGAGCCTTTATTAAGACATTCAGGAATTACTGCTTAAGGATAAATAATGTACAAAATCAGAATCATTTTTATCAGCTTACTTTGGCTGTTTACAGATGTAGTACTGGCAGAAACAGTTTATGTTATTGATGAATTGAAAATTGGCTTACATGAAAGCGCATCCATTAATAGCCCGATAGTCAAACTTGTACCCAGTGGCACAGAACTAACTGTAATTGATCGCAGTGAAGATCTGGTAAATGTCAAAGAGCCTGAGGGTCAACAGGGCTGGATAAACAGTAAATATTTAGTAACGAATAAACCAGGCAAAACCCGCGTCAATGAGCTCGAAAAAGAAATCGAACTGCTCAAATCAAGTACCATCATGACAGAGGGAACAACCGACGAACAAAAAGACCTCGCTCAACAATTAAATTCAGAACGCCTAAAAAGCGGGACTCTACAAGCAGAACTTACAGACCTCAGGGCAAAAATTGCCAATGTGGATAATTCATCGCAACTTTTATCTGAAATAGAAAACCTGAAACAAGAAAACGAACAATTAATATCTCAACTGGAGTCTTCGGGCATCGAAGCTGAAACGAGCTCAACAAATAGTCATTCTGTTTCTCTGCACGGTTGGAAACAATACATAACTGCATTCATCATCATTCTAATCATGGGTATGGCAATAGGCGCTTTTATACTTGATTATCTTGGCCGCCGCAGACATGGTGGCTTTCGTATTTGATGTCAAAAGTAGTTTTTGAATAAATATCATCTCGCCATAAATAGTGTTCAAGATAGCAACATGGAATGTTAATTCCCTAAAAGTAAGATTGCCTCATGTATTGCAATGGCTTGAAACAGAAAGTCCTGACGTACTGGCATTACAAGAAACAAAATCAATTGATGAAAACTTTCCCGTAGAAGAAATTAATAACGCGGGTTATCAGGTTAGCTATATAGGACAAAAGACATATAACGGCGTTGCAACTCTTTGTAAGTCTTCAATAGAGACCATTGCCAACTGTTTACCAGATTACGATGATGTCCAGCGCCGCGTGTTAGCGATTAATAACTCAAACATAACGGTACTTAATTTATATGTGCCAAATGGTTCAGAAGTTGATTCTGATAAGTATCGATACAAACTTGAATGGTTTTCCAAACTTCATCCCTTTATTAAACAGCTTCAGGAAAAAAACAATCGCTTGATTATTCTGGGCGATTTTAATATCGCGCCTGAAGATCAGGATGTTCATGATCCTGAAGCATGGAAAGGCAGTGTTCTTGTAAGCCCTGCTGAACGAGATGAATTTAATAAATTGTTATCGCATGGATTGAAGGATTGCTTTCGTTTATTTGAGCAGGAAGAGAAAAGTTTTTCATGGTGGGACTATCGAGCTGCAGCATTTAGACGTGGTCGTGGCTTGAGAATAGACCATATATTGGCATCCGACGCACTTTCCGGGAACTGTCGTGCATGTTATATCGATAAAGGGCCTCGTAAACTGGAACGTCCTTCAGATCACACTCCCGTGGTTGCAGAATTTGAACTATAAAGTTATAAAAGGCTAAAGGTTTTTTCTTTAAGTAACGACAACAAGTTTAGAACTTCAGTTCCATAATTTTATGACTAGCGTAAACACTGAATTTAATTTTGACGAATGGGTAAGGCTTGCCAAAGAAAACCCTGAAGCCTATGAAGATATGCGTGAGAAAATGATACGGGATGTCATTGACAGTACATCACCCGAAATTAAACGACGTATGGAAGGGCTACAATGGAAAATCGATCAAATCCGGTCTACCTCTTCAAACCCCATGTCATCCTGTCTGAAAATATCGCAAATGATGTGGGACAACGTATTGGGCGAGGACGGTTTAGTTGACCACATGCGTCAATTAAGCGACCCCAATCAAACGCTAGAAATTAATAAGCAAAAGGAATCGGCAACGATAATTAGTATCAGAAACGATAATCTGGATCCGGAAAAAAGCTGATATCTACCCTATTACGGGATTGCGTAACGTTCGACTTTGTCATAAACTCCCCGCCCTTATTGATGACCAGACATTTTGAGCAAATAAAATGAAAGCAGATACACACCCAACTTATGAAGAAACTTCAGTTCAATGCAGCTGTGGCAATACCTTCAAAACCAGCTCGACCTATGGCAGAGACGAAATGCACATCGAAGTCTGCTCACAGTGCCACCCGTTTTACACGGGCAAGCAGAAAGTACTGGACAGCGCTGGTCAGATCGAAAAATTCAACAAG